>NZ_JBHWJJ010000147.1:2746-20265 GCF_042732005.1 Streptomyces sp. NPDC059851
GGAACGGCGGCGGGGCCCGGACACCGATCGGTGTCCGGGCCCCGCCGCCGTTCCGCACCTGTTGCCGGATCTTGCTTCCGGATCTGCTTCCGGTTCCGGGACGTGCCGCGAGGAGCCCCGCGCCTGTCGCCCGTACCCCGTCCTAGGCCGTCTGCTGGGCCACCAGGGCCAGGGCTGCCGCCACGAGGACCACCAGGAGCGCGATCAGCGCCATGGGGTTCAGGCCTGCGAAGGGGCCCTCCTGCCGGAGGCGCTCCCGGTTCGCCCGGCACACCGGGCAGCGGCCCTGACTGACGGGCGCGGCGCAGTTCGCGCACACGAGCCGGTCATACGTCATGCGCTCTCCTCCTCTCGTCCCCTTGAACAACGCGTGGGGGAACGCTGCCGTTCCCCCTACCACTGTGCCAGCTCCGGCGACATTCGGCGCGGCCCGTCCGGGCAATCGCGAACGCTCCCTTCCCCGACCAGGGGATATATCGGGCAACTACGGGCGGCGGGTCCCCACCCCGCGCCCGTTCGCGTATGGTCTCGCACACCTACTCCCGGCGACCGTGGTGCACCGTGATCCGATTCGACAACGTCTCCAAGTCCTACCCGAAGCAGAACCGCCCCGCACTCAGAGATGTCTCCCTGGAGATCGCGAAGGGCGAATTCGTCTTCCTGGTCGGCTCCTCCGGCTCCGGCAAGTCCACCTTCCTGCGGCTGATCCTCCGCGAGGAGCGGGCCAGTCACGGCCAGGTCCACGTCCTGGGCAAGGACCTCGGAAAGCTCTCCAACTGGAAGGTCCCGCAGATGCGGCGCCAGCTGGGTACCGTCTTCCAGGACTTCCGCCTGCTGCCCAACAAGACGGTGGCGGAGAACGTGGCCTTCGCCCAGGAGGTCATCGGCAAGCCCCGCGGCGAGATCCGCAAGGCCGTCCCCCAGGTCCTGGAGCTGGTGGGCCTCGGCGGCAAGGAGGACCGCATGCCCGGCGAGCTCTCCGGCGGTGAGCAGCAGCGCGTGGCCATCGCCCGCGCCTTCGTCAACCGCCCCGCCCTGCTGATCGCGGACGAGCCCACCGGCAACCTCGACCCGCAGACCTCCGTCGGGATCATGAAGCTGCTCGACCGGATCAACCGCACCGGCACCACCGTCATCATGGCCACGCACGACCAGCAGATCGTGGACCAGATGCGCAAGCGCGTCATCGAACTCGAACAGGGCCGTCTCGTACGCGACCAGTCGCGCGGCGTCTACGGCTACCAGCACTGAAAGGCCCACCCAGACGTCATGCGCGCCCAGTTCGTCGTGTCGGAGATCGGCGTCGGTCTCCGCCGCAATCTCACCATGACCTTCGCGGTCATCATCTCCGTGGCCCTGTCACTGGCCCTGTTCGGCGGCTCCCTGCTCATGCGCGACCAGGTGAGCCAGATGAAGGGCTACTGGTACGACAAGGTCAACGTCTCGATCTACCTGTGCAACAAGAGCGACGCGGAGAACAGCGAGACCGGCAGCAAGTCCTGCGCCAAGGGTGCGGTCACCCCCGAGCAGAAGCAGCAGATCGAGACCGACCTGAAGAAGATGGACCTCGTCCAGACGGTCCACTACGAGTCGGCCGACGAGGCGTACAAGCACTACAAGGAGCGCTTCGGACACACCGCGCTGGCCTCGGTGGTCACCCCGGACCAGATGCCCGAGTCCTTCCGCGTGAAGCTCAAGGAGCCGGAGAAGTACCAGGTCATCACCACCGCGTTCGCCGGGCGTGACGGCGTGCAGTCGGTGGAGGACCAGCACCGCGAGCTGGACAACCTCTTCCAGATGCTCAACTACCTCAACTGGGCCGCCCTGGGCATCATGCTGATCATGCTGGTCGTGGCCCTGTTGCTGATCGTCAACACCGTGCGCGTTTCGGCCTTCAGCCGGCGGCGTGAGACCGGGATCATGCGGCTGGTCGGCGCCTCCAGCTTCTACATCCAGGTGCCGTTCATCATGGAGGCCGCCTTCGCCGGCCTCATCGGCGCCGTGTTCGCCTGCCTCATGCTCGGCGCCGGCCAGTACTTCGTCATCGACCACGGAGCCTCGCTGCGCACCAAGATGGAGCTGATCAACTTCATCGGCTGGGACTCCGTCCTGACGAAGCTGCCGCTGGTCCTCGCCATCGGGGTGTTGATGCCCTCCCTGGCGGCCTTCCTGGCTTTGCGCAAGTACCTGAAGGTGTGACAAGTGCCCTGTGTGAGCTCCGCCCAACCCGGCGTGGCCGTACGGAGCTTGTCCTAGACTCGGCGCCATGCAGGGTCTGCCCGCCTTCTGTCTTCGGCCCCGCGACCTCCGTCGCGGGGCCGCTTTGACGCTGGCCTTCGTCGCGGCCGTCACCACCGCCGCCGGCCTCGGCTGCTGGGACGGCGCCGGCGCCGCAAGCCGTGCCGAGGGCGCCGGGTTAACGGCTGCCGACCCCGCCGCCCCCGCCCCCGGACCGTCCGGCCCGCCCGCCGGCACCGCCGACCGGGAGGCCGTCGCCCGCGCCGCAGCCGAGGCCGTCGCCGAGGGCAAGTCCGGCAAGAAGGCCGCCCAGGAGGTGGTCAGCCGCAGCGGCGACCGCTGGGGCGTCGTCTACGACCAGGGCGAGTACGCCGCCTTCGCCGACGACCTCGACGGCCGCTGGACCGGCGTCGGACTGTGGCCCGAGCGCCGCGCCGACGGCCGCATCGAGATCGACAAGGTGCAGCCCGGCAGCCCCGCCGACCGCGCCGGCCTGCGCGCCGGGGACCGGCTCCTCAGCGTCGACGGCCGCACCGTCACCGGCCTGCGCGTCTCCGAGGTCGTCGCCCTCCTGCGCGGTGAGGCCGGCACCCCCGTGGTCCTGCGGTTCGGCCGGGACGGCGCCGCGGACCTCACCGAGACCCTCCGCCGCGAGCAGCTGCGCACCGAGCCCGTGACCGTTCGGGAACTGCCCGGCGGGATCACCGTCATCAAGGTCGCCTCGTTCAGCCGCGGCTCCGGCGAACGCGTCAAGGCCGCCGTCCGCTCCGCCCCGTCCGGCGCCGGCCTCATGCTGGACCTGCGCGGCAACCCCGGCGGGCTGGTCACCGAGGCCGTCACCGCCGCCTCCGCCTTCCTCGACGGGGGTCTCGTCGCCACCTACGACGTCCGGGGCGACGAGCGCGCCCTGTACGCCACCCCCGGCGGGGACACCACCCGCCCCCTGGTCACCCTGGTCGACGGCGGCACCATGAGCGCCGCGGAACTCGTCACGGGTGCCCTCCAGGACCGCGGCAGGGCCGTCGCCGTCGGCACCCGCACCTTCGGCAAGGGCTCGGTGCAGATGCCGACGCAGCTCCCGGACGGCTCGGTCGCCGAGCTGACGGTGGGCACCTACCGCACCCCGGCGGGGCGCAGCCTCGACGGCAGCGGCATCACCCCGGACCTGGCGGCGGGCACGGCCGTCGAAGAGCGGGCCCGCACGGTATTGGGTGGCCGCGGGGCGGGGTCGTAGTGCGAAAATGACCGCACTATGGCTAAGGAAAAAGGGCGCAAGCTGATCGCCCAGAACAAGAAGGCGCGGCACGACTACACGATCCTCGACACCTACGAGTGCGGCATCGTACTCACCGGCACCGAGGTCAAGTCCCTGCGCCAGGGCCGGGCCTCGCTCGTCGACGGCTTCGTGTCGGTGGAGGGCCGCGAGGCCTGGATGTACAACGTGCACGTGCCGGAGTACAGCCAGGGCACCTGGACCAACCACTCGGCCCGCCGCAAGCGGAAGCTCCTCCTGCACCGTGAGGAGATCGACAAGCTGGAGTCGAAGGCGCAGGAGACCGGTCACACGGTCGTGCCCCTGGCCCTGTACTTCAAGGACGGCCGGGCCAAGGTCGAGATCGCCCTGGCGAAGGGCAAGAAGGAGTACGACAAGCGGCAGACGCTCCGGGAGAAGCAGGACACGCGCGAGACGAACCGCGCCATCGCGGCGGCCCGCAGGCGCCAGCGCGGCGAGGGTTAATCTCCTGGCACCCAGTGGTCCACTTCGCGTACCATGGGGTCAGCACCACCTCCTGGGGGTGGCGCTCTTTGAAAAATCAACATGGGGATGATCGGTTTCGACAGCGGATGCCGATGTAGGGGAAGCGAGCCGAGGAAGCGGCAATGATCTCGCTAACCACATGTCGCAAAAAAATAATCGCCAACTCCAAGAGCGATAACTCCCGCTTCGCCCTCGCTGCCTAATAACAGTGAGCTGAAGCCTCTGTGAGGAGCGTCAGCCCGGAAGTGGTCCCGGTCCGGATCCTGGCGTCGACTAGGGATCTAAACCTCTAGCCCCGGTCACGGGGGTTGGAGGGAAATCAAACAGTGACTGAGCCCGTCGGAGACTTGTCCGTGTGATCTCCGGGGCCGAGAAAAGCGCAGCGGACTGCGCTCGGAGAAGCCCTCCTTCTGCACCGTTGGACGCGGGTTCGATTCCCGCCATCTCCACTCATCCCATGTGGGCGAAGGCCCCGCAGCCATCCGGCTGCGGGGCCTTCGTCATGCGCGGCCTCGCTCCTCCCCGTCCGGTGCCGTGCCGTGCACCTCCTCCGCCCGTACGGCGACGGTCGCCGCGCCCTCCCGATCACGGGCGACGGCTTCCCAGAGCCGGCGGGCGTTCGCGGGGGAGCGCAGCAGGTAGCGGGTCTCCTGCCAGGGGTCGTCATCGCCGGCCCGCGTGGTCACGTCCGATACCTCCGTGTCTCATTCCGGCGCCTTTCGGATGTCTTTAACGAGCGCGAGTGCCTCGCGGCCCGAGGCCAGCCGGATCCACCCGTACGCCCTGTCGGCGTCCACGCCGGCCCAGCCGGAGCTCGGTCCACGCCTTGCGCCGCTCCAACCACGCTCGCTCCCCCCAAGAGCGGCAGGGCCGGCTGAACGCCCTCGGAGTGATCGCCGACCGGCAGATGCAGATGCGGCACATCGAAGCCGCCACGCAGACGTGGACGGAGTTCCTGGACCTCCACACCACCCTGTCGTCCACCCGGGGGACGAGCACATGAAGGCGCTGCAGAAGGGGATGGCCGGCTATCGAGGTGTACCCGGTGTCGCGGACCTCCTGACCCGGGCCGCCGACGTCGGCAAGCGAAAGGCCGCATGATTCGCGCCGCCGCCATCGGCCAAGGCCGATCACGGCGCGCTTCGTGGCTCCGGACTGCCCACGCGGGTACCCGCCACAGCGGTAACGTGGGATACCACTCGCGACCGAGTCCCCACCGAGAAGGACACGTGAGCACGCCGATCCCCGCCGAAGCCGGGGTGCTGATCCCCATGCCGGAGCTCACGCCCGCTGCCCTCCGAGAGGCTGTCGCGAAGATTGCTCCCAGCCGTGTGCCAGATCTGACGCAGCACCTCTTCGAGGCCACGACCAGCGCCCAGCAGACGCAGTCACTCGCCCCGTTGCGGGCCTTCATCCACTCCTGGGCCGTGTTCGTCGAGATCGAGCGCCATCCGCAGAGAGCCGCCCGCCTGCACCACTTGGAGCGGCTGATCCAGGAGGGTGCGGAGGATCCGGCACCCCTGCTGGTGGAGATCCAGCAGATTCTGGAGAAGGCGGAGGCTGAGACCGGCCTGTGAGCGATTGGACCCGGGACTACAACACACGAACGACCACGCGCATCTGACCGGCGGGCTGCCGCCCGGAGTGATTGCGGAGGTCGAGCGGATCGCGACCGAGCTCTCGGCGCTCGGGCGCGATGCAGAAACCGTCGGACGTCCCACCAGAAAGGTGGGTGGTCTCCGCCAGTTCGACATCTTCGGCGGGCGCGGCTTCACCAGCTTCCTTGCAGTCCCGCGGCACGAGTGCATCTACGTGTGCGGGATCACCTGGTACGAGTGACAGGGCGGCTCCACCAGGTGCCGAGGGCCAGGGCCGTAAGAGCAGCCGCGGCCGGGAGGGCGTAGGCCGGGGTCGCGCCGGCGTGGTCGACCAGCCAGCCAGCAGCCGCTGAGCCGGCGGCTATGCCCGCGAAGATCGCGGTGACGGCCAGGGTCATGCCCTCGTTGAGGCGGGCCGGCGGGGTCACGGCGTGGACGCGGGACATCGCCGTGACCATCGTCGGGGCCGTGGCCATGCCCGCCAGGAGGAGGGCGCAGGCCAGCAGGAGCACCGAGTTCGTCGCGGCGGCGACCCAGGGCAGGGCCATTGCTGCGGTGAGGGCGGCGAGGCAGGTGCGGAGGGTCAGGGGGCGGAGCGTGCCGTAGAGGAGGCCCGCCGCGCAGGAGCCGGCCGCCTGGAGGGCGAGGACCGCGCCGGAGGCGGCGCCGAGACCGTGGGCGTCGAGGTGGGCGATGGAGGTGACCTCCAGCGCGCCGAACATCACGCCGAGGGGGAGGAAGAGGACGAGGAGCGAGCGGACGGCGCGGAGCGGGGCGCCTCCGCGGGCGGCCCTGGACGGCGGCGGTTCCGTCGAGCGCTGCGCGGTGAAGACCAGCATGCCGGTGAGGAGGAGGACGGCACCGGTGAGGGTGCCCGCCTCGGGGAACACGGCCGAGCACAGGGCGGCGGCGACCACCGGGCCGAGCATGAAGCACAGCTCGTCGGCGGCCTGCTCGAAGGCCATGGCCGTGTGGTGCGCGGAGCGGGAGTCGCGCAGCAGGTGGGTCCAGCGGGCCCGGGACATGCCGCCGATGTTGGGCGTGGTCGCCGTGGCCGCGTAGCTGGCGAAGAGGGTCCAGGCGGGGGCGCCGGAGCGGACGCACAGGACCAGCGAGAGCGAGCCGAGGACCGCGATCAGCGTGGCCGGGACGGCGATCCGGGCCTGCCCGTACCGGTCGACCAGGCGGGCGGTCCAGGGCGCGACCAGGGCCGTGGCCGCGAGGCCGGTGGCCGTGACCGCGCCGGCGAGGGCGTACGAGCCGCGCTGCCCGGCGATCATCATGACCGCGCTGACGCCGAACATGCCCATGGGGAGCCGGGCCAGCAGGTTCCCGGCGGTGAAGGCGCGGGTGCCGGGGAGGGCGAACAGGCGCCGGTAGGGGCCCGGCTCGCGACGGGGCGGGGCAGGCTGCCGGTGCGGGTCCAGGGTCGGGGACGGGGGCGGGGCGATCACCAGCGTGGCGCCGGTGACGGTCATGCGGGGGCGGGGCCGGGCGGGGGACGGGGCGGTGTGCGGCATGCCATCCAAGATCCGGGCCGGGGGGCCGGGGCGTCCAACACCTGTTGCCCACCGATTCACCGGCATCGATTGTTAATCTCACGGGGTGAATGCCCGTGACGTGGAACCCCGCCTGCTGCGCTCCTTCCTCGCGGTGGCCGAGGAACTGCACTTCACCCGCGCCGCCGCCCGGCTGTACATCGCCCAGCAAGCCCTCAGCAGGGACGTGCGCCGCCTGGAACAGGCCCTGGGTGCGGCCCTGTTCGTCCGCACCACCCGCGCCGTCGAGCTGACCGCCGACGGGGAGCGGCTGCTGGCACCGGCCCGGCGGGTGCTCGCCGCGTACGAGGAGCTGTCCGGCGCCTTCGCCGGCCCGCGCCCGCTGCTGGTCGACCTCAACACCGACGGCCCGAGCACCGCCCGCACCGTGCTGGAGCGGGCCCGCGAACTCGCACCGGACTGCGAGCTGATGGCCCGCTTCGAGAGCGGGCTGACGCATGCCGCGGCCGAGGTCGCCGCCGGGCGGCTGGACGTGGCGTTCGGGTACGTCGGCGGGCTGGAGCCGGCGCTGCGGGCCCGCCTCGCCCACCTGCCCGTACGCTACGAGCCGCTCGCCGTGCTGCTGCCCGACGGGCACCCGCTGGCCGGGTCCGACGGGCCGGTGCAGGCAGGCCCGGTGCCCGTCGGCGCGCTCGCCGGGGAGCGGGTGTACGCCGGGGCCGGGAACCCGCGGACCCTGGAGTGGACGCGGCTGGCGCGCGAGCTGTTCGAGGGCCGCGGGATCGCGCTGGCGCCGCCCGCGCCCGTGGCCGTGGGGAAGGACGAGTTCCGCCGGGTGATGGCGAAGACCCGCAACCCGGTCCTGGCCACCGTGGACTTCGTCGACATGCCCGGGTGCGTGAAACGCCCCCTGACCGACCCCCTGCCGCTGTCGCCGCTGGCGATGGTCTGGCGCAAGGGGTTCCGGCACCCCGGACTCGACGCCCTGCGACGGTCCGCGGCACAGCTCGCCGCGGACCGCGGCTGGCTGGACGTGCCCGCCGGGAGCTGGCTGCCGGCCGCCGCGCTCACAGGCCTGCCCGGCGGCGGGTGAGTGCAAGGTTTCCCCCCGGTCATCCCGCGGGGACCGAGGCCGAAACGCGCCGTTCCTACGGTCGGACCACGGACCACGGACCGAGGACTGGGGAGGCGTGTGATGACCGGTACGACCGCACCGCGCAGGGGAGGCCGCTGGATCGAGCGGTGGGACCCGGAGGACGAGGCCTTCTGGAAGGAGTCGGGGGAGCGGATCGCCCGCCGCAACCTGCTGTGGTCAGTGGTCAGCGAGCACATCGGCTTCTCCATCTGGTCCCTGTGGTCGGTGATGGTGCTCTTCATGGGCCCCGAGTACGGGATCGACCCGGCCGGAAAGTTCTTCCTCATCGCGACCGCCACCACCGTGGGCGCCCTCGTCCGCATCCCCTACACCTTCGCCGTCGCCCGGTTCGGCGGCCGGAACTGGACCGTCGTCAGCGCCCTGATGCTGCTCGCCCCGACCGTGGCCGCGCTGTTCGTCATGGAGCCCGGGACCCCGTACGGGACGTTCCTGGCGGTGGCGGCCCTCACCGGGGTCGGCGGCGGGAACTTCGCCTCCTCGATGACGAACATCAACGCCTTCTTCCCGCTGCGCAAGAAGGGCTGGGCGCTCGGCCTGAACGCGGGCGGCGGCAACATCGGCGTCCCGGTGGTGCAGTTGGCGGCGCTGCTCGTCATCGCGACCGCCGGAGCCGGGCGGCCGAGGCTGCTCCTGGCTGCCTACGTGCCGCTGGTCGTGGCCGCCGCCGTCATGGCGCTGCTGCGGATGGACAACCTGGCACCGGTGCGGAACGACGGGGGCGCCGTCCGCGAGGCGGTCCGCGAACGGCACACCTGGATCATGGCGCTGCTGTACGTCGGCACCTTCGGCTCCTTTATCGGCTACAGCTTCGCCTTCGGGCTGGTGCTGCAGACCCAGTTCGGCCGGACCCCGCTCCAGGCCGCCTCGCTCACCTTCGTCGGACCGCTGCTCGGATCACTGGTCCGTCCCGTGGGCGGTGCTCTCGCGGACCGGTTCGGCGGGGCGCGCATCACCCTCGGCAGCTTCGCGGCGATGGCCACCGCGACCGCGGTGGTCGTGTACGCCTCGCTGCAGGAGTCGCTGTCCCTCTTCCTCGTCGGATTCGTCGGGCTGTTCGTGCTCAGCGGGATCGGCAACGGATCCACGTACAAGATGATCCCCGGCATCTTCCAGGCCCAGGCCCTCGCCCGAGGCATGGGCGGCGAGGCCGCGGCCACGTACGGGCGACGGCTCTCCGGCGCGTCCATGGGCCTCATCGGCGCGGTGGGCGCGCTCGGCGGACTCGGCATCAACCTCGCCTTCCGGGAGGCCTTCCGGGTCTCGGGATCCGGAACCGCCGCTTTCGTCGCCTTCCTCGCCTGCTACGCCGTGTGCGGCACGGTCACTTGGGCGGTATACCTTCGCCGACCCGCGGCTCCGACCCGCCCGGGCGCCGAGATCGAGGCGAAGCCGCAGCTCACATCGGTGTAACAGCGATTTACGGCCACGAAATACGGCGGAACCGGGCCTGACACGCAGACTTGACAGGCTCGGTTCCCGTCGCGCGACACGTGGTCGCGAACGTGATACCGACCCACTGGGCAAGGCAGGTCACCATGGACGACGACACCCCGACGCGCACCGCGACGGCCACCACAACCGCCGCCGCCGACACCGCCGCCGCCGACACCGCCGCCGCTGACACCGCTTCCGCCGCCGGCACCGCGGCGCCGGCCATCGCGCCGCTGGCCGGGTTCACCGTGGGGGTCACCGCCGCCCGGCGGGCGGACGACCTGATCGCCCTGCTGCGCCGGCGCGGGGCCACCGTCCTGCACGCCCCCGCCCTGCGGATCGTGCCGCTGGCCGACGACAGCGAACTCCTGGCCGCCACGCGGGAACTGCTCGCCTGCCCGCCCGACGCGGTCGTCGCCACCACCGCCATCGGATTCCGCGGCTGGATCGAAGCCGCCGACGGCTGGGGCATCGGCGAGGAACTCCTCGGCCGGCTGCGCGCCGCCGAACTCCTCGCGCGCGGGCCCAAGGTGAAGGGCGCCATCCGGGCCGCCGGGCTGGTCGAGGCCTGGTCCCCCGAGTCGGAGTCCCTCGCCGAGGTCCTCGACCGGCTGCTGGCCGGCGGGGTGGCCGGGCGGCGCATCGCGATCCAGCTGCACGGCGAACCGCTGCCCGGCTTCGTCGAGGCCCTGCGGGCCGGCGGGGCCGACGTCGTCGGGGTGCCGGTGTACCGGTGGATGGCCCCGGAGGACCTCGGGCCGCTGGACCGGCTGCTGGACGCCGTGGTGTGCGGCGGGGTCGACGCGGTGAGCTTCACCTCCGCCCCGGCCGCGGCCTCGCTGCTGTCCCGGGCCGAGGAGCGGGGGCTCGCGGAGTCGGTGCTGGCCGGGCTGCGCGGCAGCGTGCTCTCCGCGTGCGTGGGCCCGGTGACGGCGGTGCCGCTCCAGGCGCGCGGCGTGGACACCGTGCAGCCGGAGCGGTTCCGGCTGGGCCCGCTGGTGCAGCTGCTGTGCCGGGAGCTGCCCGGCCGGGCCAAGGTGTTGCCGGTCGCCGGGCACCGGCTGGAGATCCGGGGCCAGGCGGCCCTCGTGGACGACGAGCTGCGGCCCGTACCGCCGGCCGGGATGGCCCTGTTGCGGGCGCTGGCCCGGCGGCCAGGCTGGGTCGTCGCCCGCGCGGAGCTGTTGCGGGCGCTGCCCGGGGCGGGCCGCGACGAGCACGCCGTGGAGACGGCCATGGCCCGACTGCGGGGGGCGCTGGGGGTGCCGAACCTCATCCAGACGGTGGTCAAACGGGGCTACCGGCTGGCGCTGGACGCGGGGGAGTGCACGCTGGGCCACTGACCGGCCCGCTACCCCTGGATGCACCCGTCGCGGTCGACTACCGTGCCCGGATGATCATCAACGGGGTGGGGATGCGGTGCGTCGGGCCCGACGACGCCGCCGGGCTGGCCGACGTACTGGCACGCAACCGGGCGTACATGGCGCCCTTCGAGCCCTGGCGGTCCGAGGTGTTCTACACCGAGGCCGGCCAGCGGGCCCGGATCGCTGGCCTGCTCGCCGAACGCGACGGCGGGCGGCTCTTCCCGTACGTGCTCGTCGAGGCGGCCACGGACGCCCCCATCGGGATGATCAACCTCGGCTCCGTCTCGCTCGGTCCCTTCCGCAGCGGCGGCGTCGGCTACTGGGTCGACCGGGCCTGGGCGGGCCGGGGTGCGGCCACCGCCGCACTGGAGGAGGTGTGCCGGATCGCCCGCGACGAGCTCCGGCTGCACCGGGTGGAGGCCTCGACCCTCGTCGACAACGCCGCCTCCCAGCGGGTCCTGGCCAAGGCCGGCTTCGTCCGGATCGGCCTCGCCCCCCAGTACCTGCACATCAACGGCGCCTGGCGCGACCACGTCCTCTTCCAGCGGCTGCTGCACGACGACCCGCCACCGTAGGGCCGGCAGCGCGAACGCCCCCGACCGCCCCGCGGGACGGGTCCCCGCAGCCCTGCGGGCCCGCACGGCCGCCCGTCCGGGGGGTTCCGCATCCTTCCGGTGCGCGGCACTCTGAAAGCGCGTCCCTGACAAGAGGCGGTGACGGGCATGTGGTTCGACTCCGGGCGTGTGTGCCTGGACCTGTTGGCCACCTCCGCGGCACGCGCCGCGGGGCCCGCCGGGGCCGCCGGGGCCCCCGGCGGATCGGCGGCCGAGCGCACCGAAGAATTACGCGACGGCGACGGGCTGCGCCTGTGGCTCGCCGGCGCCGGGCTCGTCCCCGACCGGACCCCGCTCATCCGGGTGGGCCCCGACTGGGTCGAGGCCTTCCGGACCCTGCGCACCGACGTCGGCAGCCTCGTCCGCGCCGAGCTCGCCGGCGGCGGGCCCGACGAGGGAGCACTCGCCCGGGTCAACGCGCTGGCCGCCGGACCACCCCCCGGCCTGTGCGCCGTCCGGGACCAGGAGGGCCACCTCGTACGGGAGCTGTGCGGCGGAGTGGAGTGCGGCGCCCTGCTCGCCGCCGTCGCCCGGGACGCCGTGGAACTCCTCACCGACCCCGGCGACCGGGCCCTGCTGCGCTCCTGCGCGGCGGACGGCTGCACCCGCGTCTACCTGGACACCTCCCGCGGCCACCGGCGCCGCTGGTGCTCCAGCGAGGTGTGCGGCAACCGCGAGCGCGTCGCCCGCCACCGGCGCCGCACCCTCGCAGCCCGCCCCGCCGGGTGATCCGCGTGCCGCCTCCGGAACGGGCGTGCGGAGCAGCCACCCCTTCGCGTACGGTTGACGGTCGCCCATGCACGTCAGAAGGGGGCCATTGGTGGCCGCGCAGGATGCCGCTGTCGACAGCACGGCGGATTCCGTCCGCGATCGGGAGATCGCGATCGAGCAGACTCATCTGGACCAGGTGTACCGCCGCCTCGAGGAGAAGATCGACGAGGCCGAGTTCCTGATGAACGACGCGGCCAAGCGCGGCCAGGTCGGCACACCCGGCGCGCTGGCCGAGCGCGACGCGCAGGTCTTCCGGGCGGGCATCCACCTCAACCGGCTGAACAACGAGTTCGAGGACTTCCTCTTCGGCCGCATCGACCTGGTGCTCGGCAAGGACGGCGAGCGCGGCCCGGACGGCGCGTACACCTCCGTCGAGCCCGCCGACGACGCGATCCGCGAGGGCGGCACCGGCCCCGTCGCCGACATCGCCGAGACCCTGCACATCGGGCGCATCGGCGTCCTCGACGCCGACTACTCGCCGCTGGTCATCGACTGGCGCGCGCCGGCCGCCGCGCCGTTCTACCGGTCCACGCCCAAGGACCCCGGCCGGGTCGTGCGGCGCCGCGTCATCCGCTCCAAGGGCCGCAAGGTCCTCGGGGTCGAGGACGACCTGATGCGCCCCGAGGTCACCGCCTTCCTCGACGGCCGCGAACTGCCCGCGATCGGCGACGGCGCCCTGATGGCCGCCCTCGGGCGGGCCCGTACGCACTCCATGCGCGACATCGTCTCGTCCATCCAGGCCGAGCAGGACCTGGTGATCCGCGCCCCCGCCGCATCCGTCGCGGAGGTCGCGGGCGGCCCCGGCACCGGCAAGACCGCCGTCGCCCTGCACCGTGCCGCCTACCTCCTGTACCAGGACCGGCGCCGCTACTCCGGTGGCATCCTGATCGTCTCCCCGACGCCGCTGCTCGTCGCGTACACCGAGGGGGTGCTGCCCTCGCTCGGCGAGGAAGGCCAGGTCGCGATCCGGGCGCTGGGCTCGTTGGTCGACGGCGCCGAGGCCACCGCGTACGACGAGGCGGCCGTGGCCCGGATCAAGGGCTCGTCCAGGATGCTGAAGGTCCTGCGCAAGGCCGTCCGCGGCGCGCTCGAACTCGGCGACGCCCCGGAGCGGCTGCGCGTGGTGGCCTTCTCCCGCCGCGTGGAGCTGGAGGCCGACGAACTGAACCGGATCCGGCAGAACGTGCTCGGCGGCACCGCCCCGATCAACCTGCTGCGTCCGCGCGCCCGCAAGCTGCTCCTCGACGCCCTGTACGCGAAGACGGGCGCGGCCGGCCGGCACAGCGACCCGGAGCTCGCGGCGGAGCTGCGCTCGGCCTTCGACGAGGACGTCTCCACCGAGGACTCCTTCATCCAGTTCCTCAACGCCTGGTGGCCCGAGCTGACCCCGCGAGGCGTGCTCGGCGCGCTCGGCGACGAGCGGCGCCTCGGCCGCTGGTCGCGCCGGGTGCTGAACCCGCGCGAGGTCCGTCGGACGGCCCGCTCGCTGCGCCGTGTCGGACCGGACGGCACGGGCCCGCTGTCGGTGCACGACGTGGCGCTGCTGGACGAGCTCCAGCAGCTGCTCGGCGCCCCGGCGCGGCCGAAGCGGAAGCGGGAGGCGGACCCCCTGGACCAGCTGACCGGTCTGCAGGAGCTCATGCCGGTCCGGGAGGAGAGCCAGTGGGAGCGCGCGGAACGGATCGCGGCGGAGCGCACCGAGTACGCGCACGTGATCGTGGACGAGGCGCAGGACCTGACGCCGATGCAGTGGCGGATGGTCGGCCGCCGCGGCCGGCACGGCACCTGGACGGTGGTCGGTGACCCGGCGCAGTCCTCGTGGATCGACCTGGACGAGGCGGCCGCCGCCCGTGACGAGGCCCTGGGCACCCGGCCGCGCCGCCGTTTCACCCTGACCGTGAACTACCGCAACCCGGCCGAGGTCGCCGAGATCGCCGCGCGGGTGCTGAAGCTGGCGATGCCGGGGATGGAGCCGCCCACCGCGGTCCGCTCCACCGGGCTGGAGCCGCGGTTCACGACGGCCGACGGCGATCTGGGGGCCGTGGTGCGGGAGGAGACGCGGCGGCTGCTGGAGCAGGTCGACGGCACCGTGGGCGTGGTCGTCTCCATGGACCGGCGCGAGGAGGCGGCCGGCTGGCTGGCTGAGCTCGGCGAGCGGGCGGTCGCGCTGGGCAGCCTGGAGGCGAAGGGCCTGGAGTACGACGCCACGGTGGTGGTCTCCCCGGCGGAGATCGCCGGCGGCACTACACGTGAGGAGGTCGAGGCGGGTGAGTTCCCGGCTGGCCTGCGCGTGTTGTACGTGGCGCTGACGCGTGCGACGCAGCAGCTGACGGTGATCTCCACCGAGCGGGACGAGCCGGACGCGGCCGGCCTGCCCTCCCTGCTGCGGCCGTGAGGGCGGTCTGGACGCTGTCGGAGGACCGGCCCGGCACGGGGCCGGCGGCGGCTGCGCCGCGGGCCGTCGTCACGGATGGCCCGCGGCCGGAAGCGTGGTGGGACGGGGCGGAGTCCCGCGCGGGGGACCGGTCGCCCGGATCCTTTGTTAGCCTGGGTACGACACCGGCTCGATCCAAGCCCCCGGGCCCAACCTTCGTCGCCTAGAGCGACCACTTGCCGCGAGGCGAGCATGGCGGGTCGGTGTCATGGGTTTGGCGGTCCGCGCCCCTCGTATGCGAGGGGCGCGGACCTTTTTCATGCCCGAATACACTTCCCCGCCGATCGCATATCTCGTATCGTGGAATAGTCTTTCCGGAATTCGTAGCTGGTTACCTCCTACTGACCGGTAGGTGGGACGATCGGACAACAGGCCCCGCCGCGCCCGGCGTGCTGCGGGGCCCTGTACGTACACGAAAAACAGGGACAGAAGAGGAAACACGGCCATGGCAACGGCGCCCAGCGTCTCGTACTCGATGACGGTCCGACTGGAAGTGCCCGCGAGCGGAACCGCGGTCTCCCAGCTCACCACCGCCGTGGAGTCGTCCGGTGGCTCGGTCACCGGCCTCGATGTGACCGCCTCCGGCCACGAGAAGCTCCGTATCGACGTCACCATCGCCGCGACGTCCACCGCGCACGCGGACGAGATCGTCGACAAGCTCCGCGGCATCGAGGGCGTCAGCCTGGGCAAGGTCTCCGACCGTACGTTCCTCATGCACCTCGGCGGCAAGATCGAGATGGCGTCCAAGCACCCCATCCGCAACCGCGACGACCTCTCGATGATCTACACCCCGGGCGTGGCCCGCGTGTGCATGGCGATCGCCGAGAACCCCGAGGACGCGCGCCGCCTCACCATCAAGCGCAACTCCGTCGCAGTCGTGACGGACGGCTCCGCCGTACTGGGTCTGGGCAACATCGGCCCCAAGGCCGCCCTGCCCGTCATGGAGGGCAAGGCCGCCCTCTTCAAGCGCTTCGCCGGCATCGACGCATGGCCCATCTGCCTGGACACCCAGGACTCCGACGCCATCGTCGAGATCGTCAAGGCGATCGCGCCCGGCTTCGCCGGCATCAACCTGGAGGACATCTCCGCGCCGCGCTGCTTCGAGATCGAGGCCCGACTGCGCGAGGCCCTGGACATCCCCGTCTTCCACGACGACCAGCACGGCACCGCCATCGTCGTGCTGGCCGCCCTCACCAACGCACTTCGCGTCGTGGGCAAGGCAGTTGGCGACGTCAAGGTCGTCATGTCGGGCGCCGGCGCGGCCGGCACGGCCATCCTCAAGCTGCTCCTCGCGGCCGGCGTGAAGAACGTCGTGAGCGCCGACATCCACGGCGTCGTGCACGCGGGCCGCCCCGACCTGGTCGACGCGGCCGAGGACTCGCCGCTGCGCTGGATCGCCGACAACACCAACCCCGAGGGCTACACGGGCACGTTGAAGGAGGCCGTCGTCGGCGCCGACGTGTTCATCGGCGTCTCGGCCCCCAACGTGCTGTCCGGCGAGGACGTCGCCGCCATGGCGGACGGCGCGATCGTGTTCGCGCTCGCGAACCCGGACCCCGAGGTCGACCCGGCCATCGCCCGTCAGACCGCGGCCGTCGTGGCCACCGGCCGCTCCGACTTCCCGAACCAGATCAACAACGTGCTGGTCTTCCCGGGCGTGTTCCGCGGCCTGCTGGACGCCCAGTCCCGCACGGTGAACACCGACATGATGCTGGCCGCCGCGACCGCGCTCGCGGACGTCGTCGGCGCGGACGAGCTCAACGCGAACTACATCATCCCGTCCGTCTTCAACGACAAGGTCGCGGGCGCGGTCGCCGGCGCCGTCCGCAAGGCCGCCACCGCCGCCGCGGCCGCTGTGACGACGCCCACGTCCGCCTGAGCCGGATACCGGCGCGTCGCGGGATGCGGGCCGGGCGGGCCGCCTCTAGTGTTGCGAGGAATGCCCACGAGGACCGGGACGCCCTTCCCACTGGTGCGGACGGAGCGTCACCGTGGCGTGACTGTGGCGCTTTTCGTGTGACCCTGGCGGGTGCCGGATTGGCTTTCCCGCCGCTGGTGGGGGCAGGATGCGTAACCGGGCGCGAGGGTCTGACGCTTCAGACCCGGGTCCGGGCACTGTCCGAGGGCCCTGGCAGCATCGGCTTCGATCTCACGCCTCCAAGGCAAGTTGAACACGGGAGTACAACATGAACCGCAGTGAGCTGGTGGCCGCTCTGTCCGAGCGCGCCGAGGTGACCCGCAAGGACGCCGACGCCGTTCTGGCCGCGCTCGCCGAGACCATCGGCGAGGTCGTCGCCAAGGGCGACGAGAAGGTCACCATCCCCGGCTTCCTGACCTTCGAGCGCACCCACCGTGCCGCTCGCACCGCGCGCAACCCGCAGACCGGCGACCCGATCCAGATCCCGGCCGGCTACAGCGTGAAGGTCTCCGCGGGCTCCAAGCTCAAGGAAGCCGCCAAGGGCAAGTAAGTCCCGCCCTTGTGCCGGGGCCGCACAGGCCCTCGGGACGGCAGGAGTACGTAGGACGTACGAAAGCAGTAGGGCGGGCCCCCCGGGGGGGGGCCCCCCGGCGGCCAGTCCGCGGCCCGGTCTCTTATAAAAAAAAACGAGCCCACCAGACCCAGCCATATCGGGTATTGCGGCGTGGGGGTGTTAA
>NZ_JBHWJJ010000148.1:0-20036 GCF_042732005.1 Streptomyces sp. NPDC059851
GGCATGCGAAAGCCCGTGCGGCCCCCCACGGGGGCGGGGCCGCACGGGCCCGAGAGTTCACCCGACCCGGTGGTACCGGATCAGCCCGCTTCCTTGACCTGGGCCGGCGTCGGCGCCGAGCCGCCCAGGTGCGCAGGCTGCCACCAGGCGCCCTCCGCCTCCTTCTGGGACACGGGGTAGGCCCGCTGCGCGGCGTCCAGCAGCTCCTGCACCCGCTCCCGGAGTCGCCGGGTGATCGCGCCGGCGTACTGGTCCGCCGGCGCCTCGATCGGCTCGCCCACCCGCAGCGTCACCGGGATGTGGCTGCGCTTGAGGTTGCGCGGCTTGCCCTTGGTCCACAGCCGCTGCGTGCCCCACAGGGCCACCGGGATCAGCGGTACGCCGGCCTCCTGCGCCATCCGCGCCGCCCCCGACTTGAAGCTCTTGAGGGCGAAGGACTGGGAGATCGTCGCCTCCGGGAACACCCCGATGATCTCGCCGGAGCGCAGCGATTCGAGGGCGTGCCGGTAGGCGGTCTCACCCTGCGCCCGGTCCACCGGGATGTGCTTCATCGCGCGCATCAACGGGCCCGACACCTTGTGGCGGAACACCGACTCCTTCGCCATGAACCGCACCAGGCGCTTCTGCGGCCGGGCCGTCAGCCCGGCGAAGATGAAGTCGAGGTAGCCGATGTGGTTCGACACCAGCACCGCCCCGCCCTTGGTCGGGATGTTCTCGGTGCCCTTCATGTCGATCCGGATGTCCAGAGCCCGGAACAGCGCATGCGCGGCGCCGATCACCGGGGGGTAGACGAGCTCAGCCATGAGGGGGAGACCCCGCTTTCTGCCTGGGGAAGTTCTCCCGGCGTTAAGTTACGGCTGCGTAGGTACGCGGCCCTTGGGGATCGTGCCGTATTCCAGGGCTGCTGGCCAGCCCAGACGCCCGTCCCCGGGGAGATTCTCGTCACGCGGAGGATCACCCGCGGAATGCAGCGCGCACTGCGGGCGCTCGGATCGCCGTACGAACGTACTCGATGATGGGGGACGCGGCGCCCGCCGGTGACGGCGGGCGTACGTACGGACACGTGACGGTGACGGTGACGGGAGCGGGAGTGCACGGGGACGCGGCGGGACAAGGGGCCGGTGCCGGGCGGCTGGACGCCGCACAGCTGGGCGCGGAGCCGGGGCAGCGGGCGAGCCTGGTGCAGTTCTCCAGCGCCTTCTGCCAGCCCTGCCGGGCCACCCGGCGCATCCTGGCCGAGGTGGCGGGCATGGTCGACGGCGTAGCGCACATCGAGATCGACGCCGAGCGAAACCTGGAACTGGTGCGGGCCCTGGGCATCGAGAAGACCCCGACCGTGCTCGTCCTGGACGCGGGCGGCCGCATCGTCCGGCGCGCTGTGGGGATGCCGCGCAAGGCCGATGTGATCGCCGCGCTGGGCGCCGCGGTGTGAGGGGTGCGCCGGTGCATGCGCCCGCACATAGCGTGACGCGCCTCGCATCTGCCCGTCCCCGCTTGACTGTGTACAGCGGAGATCGCCAGTCTGGCGCCATGAGGTACGAACTTCTGTTGTACGGGCGCGTCCACGTGGACCTCGTCCGTCACGCGAGTGCGCGCTGTCAGGAACACTGAACGACCCCGCCCTGACCCGATGATCCAACGCGCTCGCGTCCGCCGCCCTGCGGCAGAGCAGAAGGAAGGCCCCCGATGACGGCCTCCGCGGCCCAGTCCGCCACCACCACTGCGTCCCTGCGGACGGGCCCGCCCCCGCAGCCCG
The DNA here is from genome assembly GCF_042732005.1 of Streptomyces sp. NPDC059851. Classification (NCBI taxonomy): domain Bacteria; kingdom Bacillati; phylum Actinomycetota; class Actinomycetes; order Kitasatosporales; family Streptomycetaceae; genus Streptomyces; species Streptomyces sp. NPDC059851. The sequence continues at coordinate 1,757 of NZ_JBHWJJ010000148.1, forward strand.
TCGTTCCCGTACGGCCCGGTGTCCCCGTGCAGGCCGTGCAGCCCGGCGAGGCCGCCCGCCGCGGGTCGGTGCAACCGGTCGGACCGGTCGGACCGGTGGGATCCCCGGGTGACCCGTTCGCCTCCGCACTGCCCGGCTCGCCCGAGCTGCTGCGGTCGGTCTTCCGCCGGCACGCCGCGGGCGTCGCGGTGATCACCTCCGCCCACGGCGACCGTCCGGTCGGCTTCACCGCGACCTCGCTCAACTCGGTCTCCGCCGATCCGCCGCTGCTGTCCTTCACCACCGGCACGGGCTCCTCGACCTGGCCCGCCCTGCGCGACTGCGACCACCTGGGCGTGCACATACTCGGCGAGCACCAGCGGGAACTGGCGGGCCTGTTCGCGCGGAGCGGAGCGGACCGTTTCGGCCCGGGCACCGGCTGGTCGCGGGGCCCGTACGGGGTTCCGCTGCTGGACGGGGTGCTGGCGTGGCTGGTGTGCCGGGTCGTGGCACGGGTGCCGGCGGGCGAGCACCGTGTGATCATCGCGGAGGCCGTGGTCGGGGACCCGGCGGGGCAGGGCCGTCCGCTGCTGTACCACCAGGGGCGCTTCAACGCGTTGCGCGACTGAATCGTCCCTGCTGGGGCGGGTTGGGGCGGCGTTGGGCAGATCACAGCTCAGCGGCCTTGCCTCTGGGGGAGACCCACGATGTACTGGCGAGTAACATTCTGATCGGGGCGCGGGCCGCCCCGACCGGGATCCGCCCGACGAGGCGCCTATGCTGCCTGCATAAGGCGGTATCAGAAACAAGACGATGCGGTAGGAGAGCCGGCGTGAGCCTGAGGATCGTTGTCTGTGTGAAGTACGTGCCCGACGCCACCGGCGACCGGCACTTCGCCGATGACCTGACGGTGGACCGCGACGACGTCGACGGTCTGCTGTCGGAGCTCGACGAGTACGCCGTCGAGCAGGCGCTGCAGATCGCCGAGGACGCCGACGACGCCGAGATCACCGTTCTGACGGTGGGCCCGGAGGACGCCAAGGACGCCCTGCGCAAGGCGCTGTCCATGGGTGCCGACAAGGCCATCCACGTCGAGGACGACGACCTGCACGGCACCGACGTGATCGGCACCTCCCTGGTGCTGGCCAAGGCCATCGAGAAGGCCGGTTACGACCTGGTCATCACGGGCATGGCGTCGACGGACGGCACCATGGGTGTCCTCCCGGCGGTCCTCGCCGAGCGCCTGGGTGTCCCGCAGGTCACCCTGCTCTCCGAGGTCAAGGTCGAGGACGGCACCGTCACGGGCCGCCGCGACGGCGACACCGCGAGCGAGCAGCTCGAGGCCTCCCTCCCGGCGGTCGTCTCCGTGACGGACCAGTCGGGCGAGGCCCGCTACCCGTCCTTCAAGGGCATCATGGCCGCAAAGAAGAAGCCGGTGGAGTCCTGGGACCTGTCCGACCTCGACATCGAGGCGGAGGAGGTCGGCCTGGAGGGCGCCTGGACCGCGGTGGACTCCGCGGCGCAGCGTCCGGCGCGCACCGCCGGCACGATCGTCAAGGACGAGGGCGAGGGCGGCAAGCAGCTGGCCGAGTTCCTGGCCGGCCAGAAGTTCATCTAAGAGCTTCAGCCAGCACTTTCCACATCGCCCCCTGACTACTTCGCATTCGCAGGAGCATCCCCATGGCTGAAGTCCTCGTCTACGTCGACCACGTGGACGGCGCCGTCCGCAAGCCCACCCTCGAGCTGCTGACCCTGGCCCGCCGCATCGGCGAGCCCGTCGCCGTCGCCCTCGGCGCCGGTGCCGAGAACACCGCCGCAACGCTCGCCGAGCACGGTGCGGTCAAGGTCCTCACCGCCGACGCCCCCGAGTTCGCCGAGTACCTCGTCGTACCGAAGGTGGACGCGCTGCAGGCCGCCCACGAGGCCGTTTCCCCGGCCGCCGTGCTCGTCCCGTCCTCCGCCGAGGGCAAGGAGATCGCGGCCCGCCTCGCCGTCCGCATCGGCTCCGGCATCATCACCGACGCCGTCGACCTGGAGGCCGGTGACGAGGGCCCCGTCGCGACGCAGTCCGCGTTCGCCGCGTCCTTCACCACCAAGTCCCGCGTCTCCAAGGGCACCCCGGTCATCACCGTCAAGCCGAACTCGGCTCCGGTGGAGGCCGCCCCGGCCGCCGGCACCGTCGAGGCGCTCGCCGTCACCTTCGGCGCCCTGGCCACCGGCACCAAGGTCACCTCGCGCACCCCGCGCGAGTCGACCGGCCGCCCCGAGCTGACCGAGGCCGCGATCGTGGTCTCCGGCGGTCGCGGCGTCAACGGTGCCGAGAACTTCGGGATCATCGAGGCGCTGGCCGACTCCCTCGGAGCGGCCGTCGGTGCCTCGCGCGCCGCCGTCGACGCCGGCTGGTACCCGCACACCAACCAGGTCGGCCAGACCGGCAAGTCGGTCTCCCCGCAGCTGTACATCGCCACCGGCATCTCCGGTGCGATCCAGCACCGGGCCGGCATGCAGACCTCGAAGACCATCGTCGCCATCAACAAGGACGCCGAGGCCCCGATCTTCGAGCTCGTCGACTACGGCGTCGTCGGTGACCTCTTCGAGGTCGTCCCGCAGCTGACCCAGGAGATCCAGGCGCGCAAGGGCTGACCTGCGCTCCTCTGCGCTCTCCTTCACGGAGCCCGTCTCGGGGCCGTGCGGTGTTCTCACCGCACGGCCCCGAGCCGTTTTCCGGGTCGGCTGTACCGGGTCGATGCCGGGACCCCGTCGGCGGGACCATTGACGGAGCGGAACCCCGTGACTAAATTCTGCTATGCGGATCTGGGATTCCGTGAAGCGGAAAGAGGAGTGTGTGGGAATGGGCCAGCAGGAGAAGGTGGCGACGAGCCTCGCAGGCGCGGTCAGCGAGGGCATCAGCGCCTCCCTCGCCCCGGTGGACGCGGAGCTCGCCCGCCACTACCCGGGCGACCCCGGCACCCGCCAGCCCGTCCACACCGTCTACGTGCCCGGCGACGTCTTCGCCGCCGACACCGTCCGTTCCTGGGGCGACCAGGCCCTCGCCGCCCTCGACGAGCACGCCCCCGACGCCGCCACCTTCGCCGAGGTCCTCGGCATCGGCGACGAGCTCGCCGGCCCCGTCTACGAGCGGGTACGGGCCAAGCTCCGGCGCGAGCCCGTCGAGGACCTGCGCGTCGACTTCGAGGACGGCTTCGGGGTCCGCTCCGACGAGGAGGAGGACCAGGCCGCCGCCCGCGCCGCCCGGCTCGTCTCCGAGGCCTTCTCCAACGGCACCAACGCCCCGTACATGGGCATCCGCACGAAGTGCATGGAGGCCAACGTCCGCGACCGCGGCATCCGCACCACCGACGTCTTCCTGTCCGGGCTCCTGGAGCACGGCGGCCTGCCCGAGGGCCTCGTCCTGACCCTCCCGAAGGTCACGTACGCCGAGCAGGTCAGCGCCTTCGTCAAGCTGCTGGAGGCCTTCGAGACCACCCGGGGACTGCGCCCCGGCCGGATCGGCTTCGAGATCCAGATCGAGACCAGCCAGGCCATCCTCGCCTCCGACGGCACCGCGACCGTGGCCCGGATGATCGACGCCGCTAAGGGCCGCGCCACCGGTCTGCACTACGGCACCTTCGACTACAGCGCCTGCGTCGGGGTGTCCGCCGCCTACCAGTCCAGTGACCACCCGGCGGCCGACCACGCCAAGGCGATCATGCAGGTCGCCGCCGCCGGCACCGGCGTACGCGTGTCCGACGGATCGACGAACGTGAAGCCCGTCGGCACCACCGAGCAGGTCCACGAGGCCTGGAGGCTGCACTACGGCCTCACCCGCCGGGCCCTGGCCCGCGCCTACTACCAGGGCTGGGACATGCACCCGGGCCACCTGCCGACCCGCTACGCGGCCGTGTTCACCTTCTACCGCGAGGGCCTCGAAGCGGCTGCCGCGCGGCTCAAGGCGTACGTCGCCAAGATCGAGGGCGATGTGATGGACGAGCCCGCCACCGCGAAGGCACTGGCCGGGTACCTGGTCCGCGGCCTGGACTGCGGGGCGGTCGGCACCGACGAGGTCACCGCCCTGACCGGCCTGACCCGCGCCGAGCTCGACGCCTTCGCGATCCCGCGGCGGTCGGCGACGCTGACGGCCACGGCCTGAGGCGGGCGACGGTCCGGGGCGGGCCAGGGTCTGGGGGAGGCCCCGGGCGGGCGAGCGGCCGGGGGAGTCCTGGGCGGGCGATCGACTGGGGGAGTCCCGGGGGCGATGACGGAGGCCCGGGTGGGCGGGCCGACAGCGGTCACCTGCGCAGCGGGCCGATGGCCCACAGGTTCAGGACGCTGTCCGCGCCGACGGTGGCGAGCAGGCTGCCGTCCGGGGAGAAGGCCAAGCCGTTGACGGGCCCGCCGTGGCCCGCCCATGCGGAGTCGACGAGCTCCCTGGTCACCGGATCCCACAGGAGGACCACGCCGTCGTGCCCGGCGGTGGCGAGCAGGCTGCCGTCCGGGGAGAACGCCAGGTGGTTGACCTGCGGGACCTGACGGCTGAGCGGACTGCCGTGCCGGCCGCTGCCGTCGAGGTCCCACAACCGTACGGCGGAGTCCCCCGAGGGCGCGGCCAAGGTCCGGCCGTCCGGCGAGAACGCGAGGGCCCGGGCCCCCGGGTACGGTCCGCCCACCAGGACGTGCGTACCGGTCCGCCAGAGCCGGACGTCGCCGGCGCTGTCGGCCGCTGCCAGGATCCGGCCGTCCGGGGAGAACGCGATCACCGTGACCGTGCTCAGGGGGCTCCCGGAGAGGTCGTGCACCGCCCCGCCGACCGGCTCCCCGTCCGGGACGGTGCGCAGGAGCACAGAGCCGTCCCCGGCCAGCGACGCGAGCAGGCGGCCGTCCGGGGAGAACACGAGCTGGCGAGATGCGCCCGCTTGATCGGCGCGCCAGGTCCGCCGGACCGCTCCGGTCAGGGGATCGCGCAGGCAGACGACCCCTTCGGGGGACTCGGTGGCCAGGAGGGCGGCGTTCGGCGAGAACGCCAGGCAGTGGGGCGCGGACGGCGGCGCGGGTGCCGACGGTCCGAGGGGAGCCCGGGTGACCGGGTCCAGCAGGTGCAGCGCGCGTTGCAGGGACGTCGTCGCGAGGACACGGCCGTCGGGGGAGAACGCGACGCGCAGGAGGCCGTGGCCACCCACCCGGACGGACGGCAGCCGGATCGCCCACCGCTCGCTCAGCGCGGCCTCCAGGGCCCTGGAGGCGAGGGGGGTGCCGGGGGAAGCGGTGCTGGGTGTGGGTGCGGTGCTGGGTGTGGTGCCGGACGTGCCGGCGCGTTCGTACAGCAGGACGCCGTCGTCGGAAGCCGTCGCCAGCAGGCGGCCGTCGAGGGAGAAGGCGATGTCCTCGACCCCGGTGGTGTGGTCCGTGAGCGGTGGCCCGACGGGCCGGCCCGTGGCGGTGTCCCAGAGCCGTACGGTCGTGTCCCGGGAGCCGGTGGCGAGCAGCCGGCCGTCGGGCGAGAAGGTCAGCGCGAAGACGGCGTCGGCGTGGCCGGCGAGGGGCGGCCCGTCGCGGCCCCCGGCCGTCTCCCACAGGGCGGCCCGGCCGTCGCGGTAGCCGAGGGCGAGGAGCCTGCCGTCGGGGGAGAACGAGAGCGCCTCCGGCGCGCCGGACCCGGGGGCGAGCGCAGCGCGGGGCAGCTCCTTCTTGCCGACCAGGTCCTTGACGCGCCCGCCGTGGGTGGCGGCCAGGACGCGCCCGTCGCGGGCGAACGCCACGGAGCGGAACGGGTCCTCCTCCCGGCCGTGGGCGAGGGTGACCGGGCGCCGTCCCGCGTCGGGACTGCAGAGGTGGACGGTCCCGTTGCTCTCCACGGCAGCGGCCGTGCTTCCGGAGGGGGCGCAGCTGATTCCGGTGACCCCGCTGACGTAGAAGGTCAGGGGCGGGCGGCACACGCGGCCGGTGGCGGGGTCGAACCAGAAGAGCGTCTGAGGGTTCCGGCTGCCGGCGATCAGCAAGCCGTCCGGGGTGAAGGCGAGCGGGGGCCGCGCGGTGAGCGGGGCGGTGGTGGGCCGGCCGGTGGCGGTGTCCCACAGCCGGACCGCCTCGGGCCCGCCCGAGGCCAGGAGCCGTCCGTCGGGCGAGAACACCACGGCCGAGGCCGGCGCCGAGTCCCGGTTGACGCGGTGCCGCAGGGTGTAGGGCGGCGGGGTGGAGTACGGATCGGGGGCTGGGGCTGGGGCTGGGGCTGGGGCTTCGGCTGGGGCCTCGGCCGGGGTCGGCTCGGGGCTCGGGGCAGGGCCCCGTTCCGGTTCAGGGCTCGTGGGCGTGTTCTGTTCCGCGTTCTGTTCCGCGTTCTGTTCCGTATTCGGGTCGGGGTGCGGGGTGGGGTGCGGTCGGCGAAGTTCGGGTGGCGTGGGCTGCCCGTCGTGCGGTCGCGGAGACCCGGCCGGGTCGGGGTGCGGTGCCGGCGGGTCCGGGCTCCGCTCGAACGGGGGTTCGTCCTGTGGGTCGTGCTGGTCGGGGCCTTCGGCAGGTCGGGGCGGCCTGCCGGGTTGGAGGGCGGCCAACTCCTGCCAGCGGCGGCGCCAGGCGACCAGTTCGGGCGCGGTGTGCGAGGGGATCGCGGTTTCGCGGCCGTACTCGTCGTACGCGTACAGCATCCGCACCAGCCCCATGAGGGTGTCGGCGCGGACGAGGCGCCTCCCGTTGAACGCATCGCTCTGCGTGGCGACCGACAGTCGGATCCCGGTGCGGGAGGCCTCGGCGCGGGCCACCAGGTCCCGGTACGAGGGCCTGCCCCGCTCGATCCGTAAGCGTGTCAGTTCGCCTGCGAGCGCGGCGAGTCCCGCCTCGAACGCGCCGTGCCGCTGTGACTCCATGGCCCCCCTCGACCCCGTGTGGCCGACCAGGCTAGGGCATCGTCCGCGGAACGGTCCCGAACTTTCCGGAACACCGCGAAACACCGGGGAACACTTCGCTGTTCTGCGGAACGGCCGCTTCGTTCACGGGAGTTAGCCTCCGATCCGGAACGGAGTACTTTGTTCCGTCGCTGCTCTGAGATCCCGCCGGCGGGAGTGGAATCGAGCCATGACCACTTCACCGAACCGGACCGGAAACCACGACCGGCCCTTCCTGTCGCTGCACGCGGCCGTCGTCCTGCTGGCCGCCCTGCTCATCGGACTCGTCGTCGGCGGGCTGAGCCGCCTCGGCGGCGTGCCCACGCCCCTGGCCGTGCTCGCCGGGCTCGGCGCCGCCGGAGCGGCCGTGCCCGTACTACACGGGCTGATCCGGTAACCGTCAGGGGGGCGGGGGGAGTTCGCCCGAGCCGCGCGGGACGAGGCGGGTCGGCAGCTCGATACGGGTCGGGGGGAGCGCGGCGCCCGCCAGGCGCTGGAACAGGCGGTCCGTGGCCACCCGACCCAGGGCCGCCGCGTCCTGCGCGACCACCGTCACCCCGGGGCGCAGCAGGTCGGCCAGCTCGAAGTCGTCGAAGCCGACCAGTGCCACCTGGTGCGGATGCCCGGCCAGGACCCGCACCACCGTCACCGTCACCCGGTTGTTGCCCGCGAAGAGCGCCGTGACCGGCTGCGGGCCCTCCAGCATCGCGCGCGCGGTTGCCGTGACGCTCTCCGGGTCCGTCGGGCCGAGCGAAGCCCAGGAAGGCGCGACCGGCAGGCCGGCCTCCGCCATGGCCTCGCGGTAGCCGCGCAGACGTTCCACCGCCGTGTGGATGTGCGGGCGGTCACCGATGAACCCGATCCGCCGGTGCCCGCCCGCGATCAGGTGCGCGACGCCCTCGTGGGCGCCCGCGCGACTGTCCGACAGCACCACGTCCGCCTCGATCCGGCCCGCCGGCCGGTCCACGAACACCGTGGCCACGCCGGCCCGGATCTCCGGCTCCAGATAGCGGTGGTCGTCCCCCGCCGGGATCACGATCAGTCCGTCGACCCGGCGGGCGCACAGCGCCAGCGCCAACTCCCGCTCCCGGTCCGGGTCCTCGGCGCTGGACCCGTTGATGAGCAGCGCCCCGTGCGCTCGGGCGACCTCTTCCACGGCCCGGTTCAGCGGTCCGTAGAACGGGTCCGCGAGGTCCTCCAGGACCAGTCCGACCGTCGCCGTGCGGCCCTTGCGGAGCACGCGCGCACTGTCGTTGCGGCGGAAGCCCAGCGCCTCGATGGCCTCCCGGACCCGACGGACCGTCTCCGGGGTGACCCCCGGCTCCCCGTTGACGACCCGGGACACCGTCTTCAGACCCACCCCGGCGCGGGCCGCCACGTCCTTCATGGTCGGCCGGTGGCCGTAGCGGGATTCGGACGGGTGGCGGCTGTGTGGCACGGGACGGGATCCTCCGGGGCGGGTGGTGGGCTGCAACGGACGTGCGGCGGCGGGTTGATGCGGCGCCGTGGTCCCGAGGATAAGCACTGCGCCGGTGCGCGGTTTCCATGGCAGGGTGATCGGGGCAAGCCACAGGGGGCTCGGACGAGCCGTGGGGAGAGGGATAGACGTGATTGTCTGGATCAACGGCACATTCAGCGCCGGGAAGACCAGCACGGCCCGCGAACTGACCGGCATTTTGCCGGACAGCACCCTGTACGATCCGGAGCTCGTCGGCGACGCACTGCGCAGGCTATTGCCGCGCAAGCGCCTCGCGGAGGTGAGCGACTACCAGGACCTGCCGAGCTGGCGCCGCCTGGTGGTGGACACGGCGGCCGCGATGCTTTCCGAGGTGGGCGGGGTGCTCGTCGTACCGATGACGCTGCTGCGCCAGGAGTACCGGGACGAGATATTCGGCGGGCTGGCGGCGCGGCGGATTCCGGTGAGGCACGTGCTGCTGGCGCCGGCTGAAACGATCCTGCGGCATCGGATCGCGACCCGTCAGGAGCCGGGGGATCCGCACGAGGTGGACCTGAGGGTGCGACAGTGGGCGTACGACCACATCCCGGCCTACAAGCAGGCCCTGGGCTGGCTCACCGCCGACGCGCACGTCGTCGACAACGGCGAGCTGAGCGTACGGGAGACGGCGGAGCGGATCGCCGAGGCCGTGCGTACGGAGGCGGCCGGCGTCTGCGACATCGTCCAGACCCCGGAGCCGACACGGGAGACGGTGGCGGCCGGGGTGCTGCTGTTCGACGACGAGGACCGGGTGCTGCTGGTCGATCCGACGTACAAGGCGGGATGGGAGTTCCCGGGCGGGGTCGTCGAGGCGGGAGAGGCGCCGGCCTGCGCGGGGGTGCGGGAGGTCGCCGAGGAACTCGGCATCGAACTCGGGGCTTTGGCCGGGCTGTTGGTCGTGGACTGGGAGCCTCCGGTACGCCCCGCGTACGGCGGGATCCGGCTGCTCTTCGACGGGGGCCGCCTGGACGCGGACGCGGCTGCCCGACTGCGACTCCCGGGACCGGAGTTGCGGGCCTGGCGGTTCGTGACCGAAGCGGAGGCCGCGGAACTGCTGCCGCCGGTTCGGTACGAGCGGCTGAGGTGGGCCCTGCGGGCACGTGAGCGGGGGCGGACCTTGTATTTGGAGGCGGGGCGGCCTTTGCCCTAGCTGGGGGGCGTGGGGGTGGGGTGTTTGGGTGGGCGTCGGGTGGCGTTCGGGTGGGTGGGTGGGGGTGGGTGGGTCTGGGGGAGCGGGGGTTCCGTTGCTCGGGGGTGCGGGCTGCCGGGGGAACGGCCAGGGGGCATAGGGCCCGGGTGCGGGCCTGGTGGAGGGGCAGGGAGCCCGGGTGCACTGGTCTCTACCGGAAGGCCGTCCGGAGCGTGGGGGCGCAGCAGATCGCTACGTGCTTTCCGGGCATGGGCGGCCGGCCGCCGTCGGGGGCGGTCTTCGGCTGTCAGTGGAGGATCGGCTCGGCCGTGGTTGCGGTTCGGAGGATGGAGGCCGTGTCCTTGGTCAGGGGGTCTCCGTGGCCGAAGCAGGCCACGGACGGGGCAAGCGACGCCAGCCGGCGGAAGGACGCCCGGGCCTGCTCGCGGTCCACGTTGAACACGCCGAGCATCACCTGGCCGACGCCGGCGACGCAGTCGCCGGTGAAGAGCACGCCCTGGCGCGGCAGGTGGATGCCGATGCTGCCCGGGGTGTGCCCGGGGGAGTGGACCACCACGGCGCCGTCGCCGAACGGGAGCACCTCCCCGTCCTCCACCTCGCGGTCGACGCGCGTCGGCGGTGCCTCGGGGACCGTGAGCCCGTGCTCGTAGAGCGGGATCTCCCAGTCCAGCAGCACCGGCTCGGGGACGGGCTGCTCGCCCCGGATCACGGGCGCTTCCAGGCGGTGGGCCAGCACCTGCGCGCCCCAGCGGCCGGCGAGTTCGTTCGCCGCGCCGACGTGGTCGCGGTGGCAGTGGGTCAGGACGATGGCCTTGAGGCGCTCCGGGGAGTGGCCGAGGGAGCGGATCGCCTCCTCGATCGTGGGTGCTGAGGTGGCGTGGCCCGCGTCGACGAGGGTCAGGGAGCCGTCGGCGTCCTGCCATAGGTAGGCCTGGCCGATCGGGAAGCGGAGCATGTGGAGTTGGTCGGGCAGTATCTCGACAAGATCCATGCGATCAACGTACGGCGCCCGGGTCGGGTGGGAAACGGCTTTCACCAGCAGCGGACTGCGTCCACAGCGCACGTCGATCGATCCGCCGGGCCCGGGGTCACCCCCGGGTCCGGCGGGGCGGTGGCCCGGACGGAGCCGGGCCGCTGGATCAGGCGAGCTTGGAGGTGGCGTAGTTGACGAGGAAGTGGGCCTCGGCGACGGAGAGGCGTTCCAGCTCCTCGGGGGAGACGCTCTCGTTGACCGCGTGGATCTGCGCCTCCGGCTCGCTCAGGCCGATCAGCAGCATTTCTGCGTGCGGGTAGAGCGAGGTCAGCGTGTTGCACAGGGGGATCGAGCCGCCCATGCCGCTGACCTGCATCTCCTGGCCCGGGTAAGCGACCTGCAGGGCGGCGGCCATGGAGGCGTACGCCGGGCTGGTCGTGTCCGCCTGGAACGGCTGGCCCTGGCCGACCACCTCCAGTTCGAGGTGCGCCTTCCACGGGGTGTGCGCGATCAGGTGGGCTTCCAGCAGCTTGATGGCCTCGGCGGTGTCCACGCCCGGCGGCACCCGCAGGCTGATGAGTGCGGAAGCACTCGCGTGGACCGACGGGGTGGCGCCGACCACCGGCGGGCAGTCGATGCCGAGCACGGTGACGGCCGGGCGGGCCCACAGACGGTCCGCGATGGTCCCTTCGCCGATCAGTTCGACCCCGTCGAGGACCTTCGCGTCGGCCCGGAAGTCCGCCTCCGGGTACTGCAGGCCCTCCCACACCGCGTCCGATGCCAGGCCGTCGACGGTCGTCGAGCCGTCCGCTGCGCGCAGCGAGTCCAGCAGGCGGATCAGTGCGGCCAGGGCGTCGGGGGCGACGCCGCCGAACATGCCGGAGTGCAGGTTGCCGCCCAGCGTGTCGATCTTCACCTTCAGCAGGCACATACCGCGCAGGGTCGCCGTCACGGTCGGCAGGCCGAGGCGGAAGTTGCCCGCGTCGCCGATGACGATGGTGTCCGCGGCCAGCAGCTCCGGGTGCGCCTCCGCGTACTGCTGGAGACCGCCGGTGCCCTGTTCCTCCGAGCCCTCGACGATCACCTTCACGCTGACGGGGACACCGCCGTTGGCCTTCAGGGCACGCAGCGCCAGCAGGTGCATGATGAAGCCGCCCTTGCAGTCCGCGGCACCGCGGCCGTACCACCGGCCGTCCCGCTCGGTCAGCTCGAAGGCGGGGGAGATCCAGGCGTCGTCGTCCAGCGGCGGCTGGACGTCGTAGTGCGCGTACAGGAGGACGGTGGGCGCCCCCTCCGGGCCGGGCAGGAAGCCGTACACGGACTGGGTGCCGTCCGGGGTGTCGAGCAGGGCCACGTCCTGGAAGCCCTCGGCGCGCAGCGCACCGGCCACCCAGTTCGCCGCCCCCTCGCTCTCGCTGCGGGGGAACTGCGCCCAGTCCGCCACCGACTGGAAGGCCACCAGCTCGGTCAGCTCCTGCTTGGCGCGGGGCATCAGCGAGGCGATGGTCTCGGCGATCGGATTCTGGGACATGGGCACGCTCCTCCTGGGTGCGACGTTGTGTCACGTGTACGCCTGCCGGCATCCGCCTGGTGGGCGCATGCCGGATTCGGTCGCCCGGTACGGCGGCCGGGCGCGGCGCAGGTCAGTCCGATCCTCGCACAGCAGCACGGGCCGGACACGCGCCGTAGGATTTCCCCGGCATCGGAGCAACCATGATCAGGAGCAGCAGCACATCGTGAGCAGCGACGACGACGTACGCGACGCAGCAGGGCAGGCCGCTGGGGGGGCGGGGGACATGGTGGCCGGGGGGACCGGTGAGGTGTGGGACGTGGTCGTGGTCGGGGCCGGCCCGGCCGGCGCCGCGGCGGCCCACGCGGCGGCGAGCGCGGGGCGGCGGGTGCTGCTGCTGGAGAAGGCGGAGCTGCCCCGGTACAAGACGTGTGGTGGCGGGATCATCGGTCCGTCGCGTGACGCGCTGCCGCCCGGCTTCCAACTGCCGTTGAAGGACCGGATCCATGCGGTCACGTTCACCCTGAACGGCAAGCTGACCCGCACGCGCCGGTCGAAGCACATGCTGTTCGGGCTCATCAACCGGCCCGAGTTCGACGCCGGGCTGGTCGCCGAGGCGGAGAAGGCGGGGGCGACCGTGCGTACGGGCACCGCCGTCGCCCGCGTCGAGCAGCACGGGGCGGCGGTGCCGGACCGGCGCACGGTCGCCGTGGTGCTCGCGGACGGGGAGACCGTCCTGGCCCGGGCCGTGGTCGGTGCCGATGGCAGCGCCAGCCGGATCGGCGCGCACGTCGGCGTCGAGACGGACCAGGTGGACCTCGGCCTGGAGGCGGAGATCCCGGTACCGGCGACGGTGGCCGAGGACTGGAAGGGCCGCGTCCTCATCGACTGGGGCCCGCTGCCCGGTAGTTACGGCTGGGTCTTCCCCAAGGGCGACACGCTCACGGTCGGGGTCATCTCGGCGAAGGGCGAAGGCGCCGCCACCAAGCGGTACCTGGAGGACTTCATCGCCCGCCTGGGGCTGGCCGGCTTCGAACCGTCCGTGTCCTCCGGGCACCTGACGCGCTGCCGCAAGCCGGATTCGCCGCTGTCGCGCGGCCGGGTGCTGGTGGCGGGCGATGCGGCCGGACTGCTGGAGCCGTGGACCCGCGAGGGCATCTCCTATGCGCTGCGCTCGGGCCGACTGGCCGGGGAGTGGGCGGTGAAGATCGCCGAGGCGCAGGACGCGGTGGACGCGCGGCGGCAGGCACTGAACTACGCCTTCGCCATCAAGGCCGGGCTGGGCGTGGAGATGGCCGTCGGCAAGCGGATGCTGACGCTCTTCGAGGCGAAGCCCGGGCTGCTGCACGCCGCGATGACGGGCTTCCGCCCGGCGTGGCGCGCCTTCGCCCGGATCACGCGGGGCGCGACGACACTGGCCGACCTGGTCCGGACGTACCCGCTGGCCCGCAAGGCCCTCCACCTCCTGGACGACAGGCAGACCGGCCCGACCCCGCAACCGCCGACCCGCTGAGGGATCCGGTCCCGTCGGCCGTCGGGGGCCTGCCGCCCCGGGGCCGGCGGGCCGGCCGGGTCGCCGCGGGCTGCGGGTGTCCGACTCGCGTGGCCGCGCTCGCGGTCCGTGGTGGGTCAGGGCGTCAGGGTCAGGCGGAAGACCGGGTGGTCGGCTGAGGCTTCCCGGAGGACCGTCTCGGGGGAGTCTGCGTCGACGCCCTTGAAGAAGGCGTTGACCTCCCATCCCCAGCGCTCCAGGTAGGTACGCAGGATCCGGGCCTTTTCCGCGGGGTCGGTGAGCTCGATGACCGTGAACGTGCGGATCTTGCGGCCCACGCGCAGCTCGTCGCCGCCCGCCACGCGCATGTTGCGGACCCACTGGGAGTGGCCGCGCGCCGACACCAGGTACTGCTCGCCCTCGTGGGCGTGCGGGTTGACCGGGATCCGCTGCATTCGGCCGGACGTGCGGCCGCGGACCGACAGTTCGGCCGTGCCGGCCAGGCTGAGGCCGGCGCGGGCGAGTCTGCCCACGAGGGAGTTGAAGCGGGCGGCGAGGGGGCCGGCCTGGACGTAGTACGGGGCGTCGGGTGCGGACATCGCGGCCTCCGAGGATGAGAGAGCGGTGCTCTCGGATGAGAGCAGTGTGCACCGGCTGGCGAAGCTAGGCAAGAGCAGTGCTCTCGGATTGGAGCGGCGGTCTTGGTTTTGGGCGGTGATCTCGGTGACTGGCACACTGGCCCGCATGACTACCGTGCGCGGGGCCCGTGAGCGGGCCCGTATCGAGGTCACCGCGGCCATCAAGGACGAGGCGCGCCGCATGGTCGCGGCGGAGGGTGCCGCCAAGCTGTCGCTGCGGGCCGTCGCCCGCGCGCTGGGCATGGTCTCCTCGGCCCTCTACCGCTACTTCCCGAGTCGCGACGAGCTGCTCACCGCGCTCATCGTCGACGCCTACGACAGCGTGGGCGCGGTGGCGGAGGACGCCGACGCCCGTGCGATCGCCGCCGGCGACCCGCCGCGAGCGCGCTGGACCGCCGTCTGCCGCGCCTTCCGGGGATGGGCGCTCGAACATCCGCACGAGTACGCCCTCATCTACGGCTCCCCGGTTCCCGGCTACAGCGCCCCCGTGGACACCGTCGGGCCGGCCGCCCGGGTCGGCAACGTCTTCATCGGTATCGTGCGCGCCGCCTTCGAGGACCGCGGGCTCGCCCTGCCACCGCTGCCCGCCGCCCTGCGGCCGGAGGCCGCACGGATGACCGCGGACTTCGCGGAAGGGCTGCCGCCGGAGGTCACGGCCGCCCTGATCGCCGCCTGGGCGCAGCTGGCCGGGCTGGTCTCCTTCGAGCTGTTCGGCCAGTTCGACCGGGTGGTCGAGGACCGCGACGCCTTCTTCGCGCATGCGGCGGGGCAGCTGGCGCACGGTGTCGGGCTGCCCGCGGCGTGATCTGGGGCGGCGGCCCGGGCGGCCCGCGCGCCCCGGCTAACGGCCGTCGTTCTCCGGGCGGCGGGCGAAGCGCCACAGCAGGTGGATGACGCGGAACACGAACACCACCGCGGCCAGCAGCCCGCCCGCCACCGTCAGGACGTCCTCGGTGGCGGCGGAGAGGTCGAAGGCCAGGGCGGGTCCGTACACCGCGCCGAACACCAGGGCGGCGGCGAAGCACGCGCTGACGAAGGCGTAGCCGATCTCGATGGTGATCGCGTCCCGGTCCGCCTGCGTGCGTCGCTGTCCTGCGTGCTGTCCCATACGTGCAGTGTCGGGTGGGGCGCACATCGTGACAAGGTGTCATTCCGTCGTCGCGCCGGCGAATCCGCGCGCCACCGCGTCGTCGGCGGGGTGGTTCAGATACCGGCCGTCTCGATCCAGAGGCGGGCCAGCGTCTCGTCCCCCGTCACCCCGGGGCCCGTCAGCGGGAGGCGGTTCCACAGGGCCGCGTACAGCCAGGCGGCCTCGCCGGTCACCTCGCAGTCCGCCGGGCCCGCATCGCCGAGGACCGCGCGGGGCGGCTCCGGCGACAGGTGCACGGTCCACACCGCACCCGTGTCGGCGGCCCGGATCCGCAGCACCCGGGGCTCCCCGGTCCGCACCCGGCTGCGCGGCCGCGCGTGGAAGCCGGTCAGCAGCTCGTCCACGCCGTCCTCCGCGAACTCCGGAGCCACGCGGGCGAAGGGCGTGCCGAGTGCCGCCTCCGCGTCCATGCGGTGCACGGTCGTCTCGTGCGCCTGCCGGCGCGCCCAGAACGCGAGCGGCGACGGCGGGGCCGTCGGCAGGAACGTCCAGCACTGGACGTCGGCCGGCGCCTCCGTCAGCGTCCGGACCAGCGCCGCGTGCCCTTCCCGGAACCAGGCGAGCAGCTCGGCCCCGACCAGCTCGGGCCCGTCGGGGATCGGGGTCGGCTCCACGACCGCGTCCTGGACGAACGAGGCCGCCCACCGGTGCACCGCCCCCGTGTGTCGCAGCAGATCCGTGACGCGCCAGGTGGGGCAGCTGGGCACGACGGTGTCCATGCCGGCCCGTTCGGCCGTCTCGGCGAGCAACTCGCCTTCCCGTTCCAGGGCCTCGACGTACTCGGTGATCTTCATGCGGGCAGTGTCCCAGCCGAGCCGGGACAATGGGGCCATGAACGGGGAACTCTTCCCGCGGGAGCGGGCCGAGATCACCCCCGGCGCGGTGCACGTGCCCGACTGGCTCCACCCGGAGCGCCAGCGGGAGCTGCTCGCCGCCTGCCGGGTGTGGGCGCGTCCGCCCGCCGGGCTGCGCACGGTCCGGACGCCTGGCGGCGGGACGATGACCGCCCGCCAGGTGTGCCTCGGCCTGCACTGGTATCCGTACGGGTACGCCCGGACCGCCGTCGACGGGGACGGGGCTCCCGTCAAGCCGATGCCCGCCTGGTTGGCCGAGCTGGGGCGGGAGGCGGTGGCCGCCGCGTACGGAGAAGGGGCGGGTACCGGGCGCGGCTGGCTTCCCGCGGGGGCCGCCTACGACATCGCGCTGATCAACTTCTACGGCGGGGACGCGCGCATGGGCATGCACCGTGATGCCGAGGAGAAGTCCCCGGCCCCCGTTGTCTCCCTCAGCCTCGGCGATGCGTGCGTCTTCCGCTTCGGCAACACGGCGTCGCGGGGGCGGCCCTACCAGGACGTGCAGTTGTGCAGCGGGGACCTGTTCGTCTTCGGGGGCCCGGCCAGGGCGGCCTACCACGGGGTGCCGAAGGTGCTGCCCGGGACGTCACCGCCCTGGCTCGGCCTGACCGGGAGGCTGAACGTCACGCTCCGGGTCAGCGGGTTGGAGCTGCCCCCTGACTGACGGGTCGCGGCCCGGGCCGTTCCGGTCGTGGGCCGGCCCGTGGCCGAGACGCATCGGTGATCGACCGGCGGCGACGCGCAGCCCGCGGATCATGCGAGGATCGCTGTCATGAACGGCAACGGGGCCCCGCGGCGGCGGGTGGGGGACGTGACGACGGCGTCCGCGTCCGCGGCGTCCGCGAAGACCAAGCTGGAACGGGGCCGGGGCGCGCTCGGGCCGGCACTGGAGCTCGTCCACACCGGCCGGGCCCCCACCCGCGCGGTCCTGACGGCCGAGCTCGGCGTCACCCGCGCCACCGCGGGGGCCGTCGCGGCCGAGCTGGAAGCCCTCGGGCTCATCCGCGTCGACTCCAGTCCCGGCCGGGCGGGAGGCGCCCAGGGGCGGCCCTCGCACCGGCTCGCGATCGACGAGAACGGCCCCGTGGCCCTGGCCGCACAGGTGCACCCGGACGGCTTCCGCGCCGCCCTCGTCGGTCTCGGCGGCCGGATCGTGGCCACCGCCCCCGGCAAGATCACCGTGTCGGAGGATCCTGCCCAGGTATTGGGCGCGGTCGTGGAGGCGGGCGCCACGCTGCTCGCCGAGACGGGCCGCCGCTGCGTCGGCGCCGGGCTCGCGGTCCCGTCTGCCGTCGCCGAGCCGGACGGTACGGCGCTGAACCCGCTGCACCTGGCCTGGCCGGCCGGTTCTCCCGTACGGGCCATCTTCGAGCAGTGCGTGAAGGCGGCCGGCATCGACGGCCCCGCCCTGGCGGGGAACGACGTCAACCTCGCCGCGCTGGCCGAGCACCGGCACGGCGCGGGCCGCAGCGCCCAGCACCTGCTGTGCGTGGCGACCGGGCACCGCGGGGTGGGCGGGGCGCTCGTACTCGACGGCCGCCTGCACAGCGGGAGTTCTGGCCTGGCGTTGGAGGTCGGCCACCTCACCGTGAACCCGGAGGGGCGGGCTTGCCACTGCGGCGGGCGCGGCTGCCTCGACGTGGAGGCGGACCCGCTGGCGTTCCTGACGGCGGCGGGCCGTACGCCGGGGCCGGAGGTGTCCCTGCTGCAGCAGGCCCGCGACCTGCTGCGCGAGGAGCACGCGCAGCCCGCGGTGCGAGCGGCCACGGAAGAGCTCATCGACCGGCTCGGCCTGGGCCTCGCGGGCCTGGTGAACATCCTGAACCCCGACCGGATCATCCTGGGCGGGCTGCACCGGGAGCTCCTCCACGCGGACCCGGAGCGGCTGCGGGCCGTGGTCGCCGACCGGAGCCTGTGGGGCCGCAGCGGGGGAGTGCCGATCCTGCCGTGCACGCTGGACCACAACAGCCTGGTGGGGGCGGCGGAGCTGGCCTGGCAGCCGGTGCTGGACGACCCGCTGGGGGCGTTGGGGGCCGCCGCGTAGCGGGCCCCCTGTACCGCGTGTGCCCCTGTACCGCGTGTGCCCCTGTACCGCGTGTGCCCCTGTACCGCGTGTGCCCCTGTACCGCGTGTGCCCCTGTACCGCGTGTGCCCCTGTACC
>NZ_JBHWJJ010000149.1:0-19927 GCF_042732005.1 Streptomyces sp. NPDC059851
CACCGCGACCGCGTCCGGCGTGGCCCGCACCTGCGCCCGGAACACCTCCGGCAGGCTCTCGGCGGGCGCGTCGAACACGGGGCCGGCACCCAGCGCCAGCAGCTCACGCTGCTCGTCGGCGTCGAGCAGGCCGATCCGGCCGACCGGCTCCTGCGGGGCGCAGCGTGCGACGGCGTCCAGCAACGCGATCAGACGCCGTTGGTGGAGGGCGAGTTCCTCGCCGCTCCAGGCCTGGGGCGCTCCCTTGAGTTCGACTCGGAGTTGGCTCTCTCCCCGCCGGCCCATGATGTAGAGGGACAGCCCGGTCGTCGGCTCCGGGAGCAGGTAGTGCAGCGTGGCGGGGTGCCCGGCGAAACTCGGCGTGGAGTCGAAGACCAGGATGTTGACGACGAGCGGGAACGCCGCCCCGGGGGCACCGGGAGTTCCGAGGTCCCGGAACAGGTCCTCGCTGCGGAAGCGCTGGTGCGCGAGGGCCGCGTCGGCCTCCCGTACCACCTCCGCGACGAGGTCGTGCCACCGCGTGTCCGGTCGCACCGACAGGCGCAGGGGCACCACGTTCGACACCGCGCCGGGGGAGTACATCAGGGCGCGGTCCGACCTCTCCCGCCCGGTGACGGGAAGGCCGAGCAACACGTCCCGGTCCCCGGTGAGCCGGTGCGCATAGAGAGCCACCGCCGCGATCAGCGCGCGGGACCAGCGGGCTTCGGTTCCCGCTGCCGCCGATCGCAGTGCCTCCATGCGGAGCACCGCCGGTTCCACCGCGGAACGCGGGCCGCCGCCGCGTGGAGCCCGACCGGTGAGCTGGGTCGGCTCCGGCCCGCCGGCGAGCCGATCCGTCCAGTACGACCGGTCGGAGGTGAACTGCGCCGAGGCGCGGTAGTCGGCGTCACTGCGCAGCAGGTCGTCCAGTGAACGGAGCGGCGACGGCGGGACCGCACCGCCCGCGGCCAGCGCCGCGTACACCCGCGTGATCCGCCGCCGGACGAGGGAGAGGCCGAACCCGTCCATCACCAGGTGGTGGTGGTTCTGGTACAGGAGGTGGTGCACGGGGGAGAGGCTGATCAGCGCGAAGCTGAAGAGCGGATCGCGGGCGAGGTCCAGCGGACGCATCCGGTCCCGGGCCATCCACGCCAGGGCCGCCGCCCGGGGCTCGGGCTCCGAGCTCAGGTCGAGCCGGGTCGGTTCCCAGTCCAGTGCCGCACGGACGATCTGGCGCGGTTCTCGCCCGTCGTGGACGAAGGACACGTGCAGCGCATCGATCTCGTCGACGACCCGGCGCAGCGCGGTCTCGACGAGATCGGCGTCGACCGGGCCGTGGACCTCCAGGTAATCGCCGATGCGGTAGACGTCGAGCGCTGTCCGCGCGCGCTGCTCGGCGAGCCAGATCTCGCGCTGGGCCGCCGTCAGGGGAAGGGAGTCGCCGTCGCGACGGGACATGGGAGGGTACCTCCAGGAGTGTGGGCAGGCGTGGGCGCAGGCGCGCCGGGACGCGCTGCCCGTGGTGACGTCACGCGATGGTCGGTCGGGTGGCGCAGCAGCTGCGGTCAGGAGGCGGGTTCGCCGGCCTGGAGCTGCCAGAGGGATGCGTAGAGCCCTTGCCGGGCGAGGAGTTCGTCGTGGGTGCCCTGCTCCGCCACGCCACCCTTGTCCATGACGTAGATCCGGTCGGCGTGGCGGACCGTGGAGAGCCGGTGGGCGATGATGACCATCGTCCGGTCGGCCGCGAAGACGCGGAGCGTCCCCTGGATGGCGGCCTCCGTCTCGTTGTCCACGGCGGAGGTGGCCTCGTCGAGGACCACGACGGGCGCGTCCTTGAGGACCGCCCGGGCCAGGGCGATGCGTTGCCGCTGGCCGCCCGAGAGGGCGGCGCCGCGTTCGCCGATCACCGTGTCGTAACCGTCCGGCAGCGTCGCGATGAAGGCGTGCGCCTCGGCCGTCGTGGCCGCCCGGACCACGGCTTCGTCGGAGGCCCGGAAGCTGCCGTAGCGGATGTTGTCGGCGATGGTCCCGTCGAAGAGGAAGGGGTCCTGGGCGACGAACCCGATCGCGTGGCGCAGGTCGTGCCGCGGCAGGTCGCGCACGTCCCGCCCGTCGAGCAGCACGCTGCCGGCCCCCGCGTCATGGAAGCGCATCAGCAGCTTGGCGATCGTCGTCTTGCCGGAGCCGGTGGCGCCGACGAGGGCGGTGACCTGCCCGGCGGGCATGGTCAGCGAGAGGTCTTCCAGGGCCGGCGGTCGGCCGGGGTAGGCGAAGGTGACGTCCTTGAGGACGATCTCGCCCTGGACCTGCTCGGCGTCGAGCGGTCCGCCGGTGCCGTCGGTTTCGACGGGTAGGGCGCGCAGCCGCTGGACCCGGTCGTAGGCGGCCAGCGTGCGCTGGTACTGGTCGACGGCGCCGCCGAGCCGGTTCATCCGCAGCAGCACCATCTGGGGCAGCCCGATCAGCGGGCTGAACACTTCGAACGGCAGGCTGCCGTCCAGCACCGAGCGGCCGCCGATCAGCAGGGTGGCGGCCATCGAGCTGGTCGTGCAGACCCGGACGATCTCGGCGTGGCGGATCGTGCTCCGGTCGGTCCGGTTGCTGCTCTCCCGGGTCTCCCCGCTCAGCTCGTCGATGCGCGTGGCCTCGTAGTCCTCGGTGCAGAAGCCCTTGACGGTGGCACCGGCCTCCAGCGTGTTCACCAGCCGGCTGTGCAGCCTGGCCCGGTGCTCGCCGGAGACCGCGTAGTCCGCCGCGGCCTTCTCCTGGTAGCGGAACGACAGCCAGGCGATGACCGGGACGGGCAAGAACGCGATCCAGGCGATCTGCGGTGCCAGCAGCAGGAACAGCGGTCCGAGGAGGGCCAGGCTGGTGCCCAGTTGCAGCAGGTCGTTGGCCGAGGTGGCGAAGAAGGTGCCCAGCTGGCGGACGTCGTCGGTGAGCGCCCCGGCGACCCGGGTGGTCCGCTCGCCCTCCAGGTGCCGCAGTTCCAGGTGCTGCACGTGCGCGTACGTCCGGTTGCGCCAGTCGTGCTCGATGTCCTGGCCGAGTCGGCGCCACTGGAGGTTCGATGAGTACGAGAGGCCCGCTACGGCAGCACAGGCGACGGCCACCAGTCCTGCCAGCCCCCAGAGTTGCGCTGACGCGGTGGTCAGGCCGAGGCGGACCAGCGGCGCGGCCTCGCCCTTGATGAGGACCAGCGCGGTCCAGCCGAGGAAGGTGCCGAGCGCCATCTCCGAGATCTGGCAGGCGATCGACAGCGCGGAGGCGCCGCAGAGGCGTCGTCGGTGCGGTCCGGCGATCTCCAGCACGGGGTGCCGTTCGGTTCCGGACCCGGACACGTGGTCACTGGTCGCGTCGGCCGTTCTGCGCCAGGCCTTCCGGACGACCGCCGCGGTCGCCGCCGCCACGCCGCCGAGCGCGACGAGCTGTTTGCTGAGCGCCGTCCCGCGGACCAGGACGATCCCGGCCGCCACCCCGCCCCCCACGGCTAGTACGGGGCGCAGGACGCCGCGATCGGCGCGCGGAGCCGGTTCGGCGACGGGCCGTGCCGGCGAGGGACCCACGGCTCCTGCCGCGCCCTCCAGGACCAGGGCCACGGCCCTGCGGACGAGCCGGCCTACGTCCGTGGCGCTCACGCGCGCATCGTGCCGGACGAGGACCCCGCCGGTGATCGGGCTGGCCTGGGCCCGGGTGATCCCGGGCGTGCGCCGCAGGACCGCGGCGAGGACTTCGGCCGTCCGGGGCCGCCCGAGAACCGGCCCGACGTCCCAGCGCTGGCGGCCCGGAACGATCGAGCGCGGGCGCACGCCCAAATCCACGGAGTGGTTCCCCGCTGCGGCACTCAGCAGAGATGGCATGTGTACGATCACCTGTTTTGCGGAGGTCGCGAAAGCCGCCACGGGTACGACGGAGTACTGCGACGGAGTGGAAATCCTGGAAAACAATCAATATGGCCGAAAGGCCGGGGCCCACCGGCGCCCGGGCGCATTTCTCGATCGGGATCGAAATATGCGCCCGGGTGGCGGCCGGAGCCGCCGGACGGGCCGTCAGTTCGGTTTGTGGGCGCCGGCGCCGGTGCTGGCGCCGGCGGTCGTGCGGATCTTCGGGCTCCTCGCCTCGCCCTCGGACCGGTAGGCGGTCACGCCGTCCTTCTCGCCGCTCGGGGCGGCCTTTTCGGCGGTGCCCCGCTGACCATCACCCGAACGGCTTCCGGTATCACCAGCGGCGATCTGCGCGGCCACCACGTCGGCGGCCACCTCCGCCGCAAGGTCCTGAATGTTCTCTCCGGCCTCCTGGGCCGCCTTCTTCACCTCAAGGGCCAGGCCGACGGACGTCTTGACGACGCCGCGCACCAGTGGTTTGAGGAGACGCTTGGCCAGTGGTGCGACGACGAGGCCCACCAGGAAGGGCGGTACTACGGGCGGCATCATGCTCCATCCTCTCTACGCAAACGTATGACGGGGGAACCCAGGCACTGCGAACAACGGAGCAGCGCACAGCTGGGCGGATGAAAGCATTCCACCTCGTTTTTCGAGATTAACCGACCGAACCGGGTTCTTGGTCGACAGCACCCACCGCCTGCTCGTGCGGACACCGTAGTCGAACCAAGACCATCAGAGCCAAACAGCCTTCGCCGCTTTCACCCGTGCGAGTGCCGCGCCTTCCCGTGAGACGTGAATCGCGCCGTGCGCCTGGCTGAAAATCCTCAGCCTATTTTCCGACTCAAGGATGATTTCCGAGTTCGCGCGCCACACGCCGTCGGAGGGCCGGGAACGGCAGCCCGCCGCCTCCCAGTACCGCCTCGTGGAAGGCCCGTACGTCGAACCCGGCGCCCAGGTCCGACTCGGCCCCGGCCCTCAGCCGGACGAACTCCAGGAAGCCCGCGCGGTAGGACAGCGCCTGCCCGGGCAGGTCCGTCGAGTAGCGCAGCAGGTCCGAGGCGATCTGACCGTCCGCCTCGATGGAGTTGGCCCGCATGAAGTCCCGCGCCTGTTCCAGGCTCAACGTTCCGAGGTTGAGCCCGGTGTCGACGACGAGCCGCTGCGCCGTGAACCGCTCCTGTGCGAGGCGCCCGTACGCGTCCCACGGGTCGTCGTAAAGGCCCATCTCCCAACCGAGGCCGGCCGCGTACTCCGCCCATCCCTCGTTGAACGCCGCGAATTCGGCCACCTCGCGGCGGAGTTGCGGCAGTGCGCGGTCCTCCGCCTGCCGGGCGAGGTGGAAGTGGTGTCCCGGCGCAAGCTCGTGGTAGATCAGCGAAGCCGAGCCGAGCAGGGACCTCCGGTCCGGGTCCGAGCCGTTGTAGCGGTAGCGCCCTACCGGGCTGGCCGCGGTCGGCTGCTCGTAGTACCCGAAGGTCATCCCCGCCTCCAGCGCCGGGTCCAGGCGGGCCAGCCCGTACGGCGCGGTGGGCAGGGTGGCGAACCACCGGGGCAGACGGGGGGCCAGTCGGTCGAGGTGACCGCGGAAACGGGTTTCGACCTCCTCCGGCGTCCGGGCGTACAGGCGGGGCTCGGTCCGCAGGCGGTCGTGGAACTCGTCCTCGGAGCCGTGGAACCCGAGGACGGCGCGGACCTCCCGCATCCGCTCGGCGAGTTCGCGGCACTGGTCGCGTCCGAGCTCGTGGAGCCGCTCGGGCGGGGTGTCGTCCCCGGTGTGGGTCCGCACGAACTCCCGGTACGCCTCCTCTCCGCCCTCGTACCGCGCCCAGCCGACCGCCTGCGGAGCCCCGCGCGGGTGATCCGGACCGTCGACGACGGCGAGCAGACGGTCGAAGGCCGGCGCCACCTCGCCGTCCACCAGCCGCCGTACGCCGTCCCGGAGCCGTGCCCGCCCGACCGGCCCCAATCCGCCGAGCCGATCCCCGTCCACCTCCACCCGGCGCGCCACGGACTCCCGCAGACCGGCGATGGTGGCGCGGGCCCCGGCGAGGGCCGGGGCGGGTACCCGGAAGCCGCGGGCGGTCTGCCCCACCACCTTGTCGCGGATCGAGTCGGTCACCCGGGCCAGCTCCCGCAGGAGCGCGAAGTACCGTTCGGTGTCGGACCGTTCGGCGAAGCCGAAGGGACGCAGGACCGCGTCGACGTACAGGGACAGGGGGAACAGCCGGTACGGAGTCGCGGCGGGCGTCAGCCAGTAGCAGCGGTGGACCCGCAGCTCCTGCTCGGCCAGCCCCGTGAGGAACGCAACGGTGTCGGCATCGGCACCGGACAGCCCGGCGCCGTCGAGCACCCGGACCTGCTCCAGCACACCCGCGGCGAACCGCGCCCGCTCCTCGGCCTCGGCGAGCGACGCCCCCGGCAGCGTCTCCACCGGGAGCCCCTGGCGGACCCTCAACAGGGGGTCGCGCTCCAGCAGGAACTCCCAGTAGCGGTCCGCCAGGAGACCGACCTCACGACCCGGTTCGTTCGTCCTCATGCGGCCCAGTGTGGCGTTGCCGGACCCTCCGCCCCCCGGTGCTCGTCACAGCGACCGCTCAATCCCTCGAACGAGTGAGGTGCACCCGGCTGCTCCCGCCCCGCCCCGAGGCTCCCGACCCAGGCGGCACAAGCCTTCCACCTGCTCGAACACGCACGTGCTGCCCGTGCGTTGCAGCACCCGCACCGCATCCGGTGGCACCATGACGCCATGCCCCGTCGCACCCGGTCGGTCGCCCTGACAGCTGCGATGACCGTCGCAGCCGTCGCGTCGAGCGGCTGCGACGGCGCCGTCCGGTCCTCGACGACCACGCCCCTCGTGGACCGCGGGACCGTCCGCATCGCTGCGGCCAGTGAGACCCCGAGCTTCAACCCGTACTCCGCCTTCGGCGCCGCCCAAGCCCGCTACGCCTACGACTCGCTGGTCAACATCGCCGACGACGGCACCCTGACCTCCGGCCTGGCCTCGTCCTGGCGGGCCACGACCACCACGGCCAGCTTCACCCTCCGCCCGGGCACCACCTGCTCCGACGGCACGCCCCTCACCGCCTCGGCCGTGGCCCGGGCGCTCACCTACGCGGGCGACCCGGCCCACCAGCTCGCCGGCGCCCAGGCCGTCCTTCCCGACGTCCCCTTCACCGCCAGCGCCGACGATCCCACCGGCACGGTGTCGGCGACCAGCACCGCCCCCTACCCGTTCCTCACCCGCACCCTCGGTCTGCTGCCGATCGTCTGCCCCGCCGGCCTGGACCGGCCCGAGTCACTCGACCGCAGCACCCGGGGCACCGGCCCCTACGTCCTGACGCGCTACACCCCCGGGGGGCCGTACGAGTTCACCGTCCGCGACGGCTACACCTGGGGACCGGACGGTGCGACGACGGCGGAGCCCGGCCAGCCCGCACGCATCGTCATCTCGGTGGTACCCCAGGCCTCCACCGCCGCGAACCTGCTGCTCACCGGCGGCGTCGAGATCGCCGGCGTGAACGGGCCGGACCGCGCGCGGCTCACCGGCCGGGGACTGGTCACCGCCGACGTGGCGACCGTCGTCGGGCTGACCTTCTTCAACCAACGCCCGGGTCGCCCCCTGGCCGACCCGGCCCTGCGCCGGGCCCTGGTGTCCGCCCTCGACCGTCAGGGGCTCGCCAACGTCGCCGTCGGGGGCACCGGTAGGCCCGCCACCGACTTCGCTGCCGAAGGCGCCGTCTGCCACGCTGCCCACGCCGCCGCCGACCTGCCCGCGCAGGACGCCGTCGCGGTACTGCGTGCCGCCGGCTGGACCCGCACCGCCGGCGGCCCACTGACCAAGGACGGCCGGCCGCTCCGGCTGCGCCTGATCACCAGCCCCGACCTCGGCCCGACACTGCCACCCGTCGCCGAGCTGATGGCCCGCTCCTGGACGGCGCTCGGGGCGCGCGTCGAGCTGGTCACCGAGAGCCTGCCCGCCCTCGTGCACGCCATGTACCGGACCGGTGATTTCGACGTCGTGGTGGGCACCTCACCGGGCTTCGACCTGCCGGTCGGCTTCGTCCCGTTCTTCTCCGGCCCCACCCCGGCCCGGGGCCTCAACTTCGCAGGCGTCGCCAACCCCGAGTACGACGCCCTGGTCGCCCAGGCCCTCCAGGAGACGGACACGGCAGGCTGCGACACCTGGCACCGGGCGGTCGCCGCGCTCTTCCGCTCTGCCGACGCCCTGCCGATCGCCGACGGCCGGAGCACCGTGTACGGCCACCGCACCACCTTCGCCACGACCTTCGGCGGCCGGATCGTCCCCACCAGCATCCGCCTCCACCGATGACCGGGGGAACCGCCGTGCCCGCACGCCACCTGCTCGGGCACTCCTGGACGGCCTTCCTCGGCCGACGCACGGCCCGGCTGGTCCTGTCGCTCGGAGTCGTGCTCACCGCGTCGTTCGCGATGGTCCGGCTGATCCCCGGCGACCCGGTCCGCGCCGCGCTCGGTGTGGACGCCGCCCCCGGCCTGGTGGCCGCCCGCAGGCACCAGCTCGGACTCGACGAACCCTTCCCGTCCCAGTACCGGCGCTATCTCGACGGCCTCGTACACGGCGACCTCGGCACCTCGCTGGTCACCGGGACACCGGTCGCCGAACTGGTCCGCACCCGGCTGCCGGCCACCCTCGCAATCGCCGGCCTCGCCTTCCTCGTCACCCTCGCCGTCGCCCTGCCCTTCGGTCTGCTCGCCGCCGTCCGCACCCGCAACGGCCGGCACCCCCGCACCGAGCTGGCGTTCACGGCAGTGACCGCCGCCCTGGCCGGAGTGCCGGACTTCGTCCTGGCCGCCGGGCTCACCGTGCTGCTGGCCGTCGGCCTGAACCTGCTCCCGGTGGCCGGCGCGGCAGGCGCCGCATCCTTCGTCCTGCCGGTCCTCGCGCTCAGCGTCGCGCCCACCGCCGTCCTGATGCGCATCGTCCGGGTGGAGGCGCTCAAGGTGCTGAACGAGGACTACATGCGCACCGCCCGGGGAAAGCGGCTGTCCTGCGCGCGGCGCTACCTGCGGCACGCGGCGCCGAACATGGCCACCGCCGCGCTCACCGTCGCCGGAAGCCTGCTGCCCGCCATGATCGCCGGCACCGTGCTGGTCGAGAAGGTGTTCGCCTGGCCCGGCATCGGTTCCGCGATGGCGCAGTCCGTCGCCGCCCAGGACTACCCGGTGGTGCAGGCGATGGTGCTGATCCTGGGGACGACCGTGCTGCTCGCCGGCCTCCTGGTCGACCTGCTGCTGGCGGTGCTCGACCCGCGTTCGGCGATCCGGGAAAGCTGAGGAACCGATGTCCCCTCCCCGCAGGCACCTCCGTTCGCCCATGACCTGGGTCGCCGCCGCCATGGTCGCCTCACTGCTCGTGCTCGCTCTGGCGGGCCCGCTGCTCTGGGGTGCGGCAGCCGACCGCCCGGACCCCTCGGCGGTGCTACGAGGCCCCTCCCGGCTCCACCCGTTCGGGACCGACAACCTCGGCAGGGACGTCCTCGCCCGGGTCCTGGCGGCCACCCGTCCCTCCCTGCTGCTCGCGCTGGCGGCGACCCTGATCGGCGCCGTTGCCGGAGTCCTCCTCGGGGCGTCCGGCGCCGTCGTCGGGCCCCGCGCCCGCCGCCGCCTCGCCGCACTGATCAACCTCCTGCTCGCCTTTCCCGCGCTCCTGGTCGCACTCTTCCTCGCCGTCGTGTTCGGAGCGGGCGCCGGCGGGGCGGTGCTCGCCCTCGCCGTCGCCGGAGTGCCCGGCTTCGCCCGCCTCGCCCAGACGCTCGCCGCCGCCGTCGCGGGCACCGACCACCTGGCTGCGGCCCGGGTGCTCGGGCTGCGCAGGCTCCGGCTGCTGCGGCGGCACGTGCTGCCCAACATCGCGGAGCCGCTGCTGCTGGGCACCACCACGGCGGCGGGCACGGCCCTGATCGCGCTCTCCGGGCTGAGCTTCCTCGGCCTGGGCGTCCAACCGCCCGACTACGACTGGGGGCAGCTGCTCAACCAAGGACTCGACCGCATCTACGTACAGCCCCTGCCCGCCCTCGCCCCCGGTCTGGCCATCCTCTACGCGGCGCTGACGTTCCAGCTGCTCGGCGAGGTCCTGGCGGGCGGCGCCGCCCGCCGCGGCCCGTCACCCCGTACGTCCCCGCAACCGATCGGGCCGAGCACGAGCGGGAACGGGCCCGCCGATAACGGCCTCGTGGTCCAGGTCGAGGACCTCAGCGTCGAACTCCCCACTCCCGACGGCGTGATCCGTCCGGTCCGCGGGGTGAGCCTGTCCCTGCGCCCGGGCGAGATCGTCGGACTCGTCGGCGAGTCCGGCTCCGGCAAGTCGCTCACCGCGCTCGCGATCGCCGACCTGCTCCCCGACCGGGCCCGGGTGTCCCGACGGACCCTGCGTCTGCTCGGAGCCGACCTGGCCGCCATGACGCCGAAGCAGCGCGAGCACCACCTCGCGACCGGGGTGGCGATGGTCTTCCAGAACCCGGCCTCGGCGCTCAACCCGTCGCTGCGCATCGCCACCCAGCTCACCGAGACCGTCCGTACCCATCGCGGCGCAGGCCGCGCGCAGGCCTTGCGGTCGGCCTCCGACGCCCTGCGCACCGTCGACCTCCCTCCGGCTCTGTTGCGGGCCCGCCCCCACCAGCTGTCCGGCGGCCAGCGCCAGCGCGTGATGATCGCGTCCGGCTTGATGGTGCGGCCCGGTCTGATCATCGCCGACGAGCCGACGACCGCCCTCGACGTCACCGTGCAGCGGCAGATCACCGGACTGCTCTGCGACCTCCGGCGGGACACCTCCGCGGCGATCCTGTTCATCAGCCACGACGTCGCGCTCGTGCACGAACTGTGCGACCGGGTGCTGGTGATGTACGCGGGGACCGTCGTCGAGAGCCTGCCCGCCGACCGGCTCGCCGCCACCGCCCGGCACCCCTACACACGGGCCCTGGTCGAGTCGGTGCCGGACCTCACCGCGGACCGCGACCGCCCGCTGCCGACCGTGGCGGGTGCGCCGCCCGATCCGCTCGCACCCGCCCCGGGCTGCCCGTTCGAACCCCGCTGCCGGTACCGGCACGACCGCTGCGCGCAGGAGGCGCCGTTGCTCGACGGTCTCGACGCGGTCCACCGGGTCGCGTGCTGGTATCCGCTGCCCGTCCCGGCGGCCCGGGTGCGGGCAGAACCGGTGGAGGCGGACCCGTCATGACCGGCCTGCGGCTCTGCGACCTCACCGTCCGCCACCACGGACAGCACGGCCCGGTCATCGCGGTTGACCGCGTCTCACTGGAGGTCCCGTCCGGCACCACACTCGGGCTCGTCGGAGGGTCCGGCTCCGGCAAGTCGAGCCTGGCCCGCGCGATCGTCGGGCTCACCCCCGTACACAGCGGTCGGGTCCTGGTCGACGGCCAGGAGGTCCGCATCCGAACCGTACGTGCCCGGCGCCGACTCGGCCGCCGGGTCCAGATCGTCCTGCAGGACCCGGACACCGCCCTCGATCCCCGGATGACGGTCCGCCAGACCCTCGTCGAAGCGGCCACCGTCTTCCACCGGCTCGACCGGCGCGCCCGCGCCGAACGCGTCACCGACCTGCTCGGCCTCGTCGGCCTGGAGCCCGGGCTGGCCGATCGCCTGCCGAGGCAGCTCTCCGGCGGCCAGCGCCAGCGGGTCGCCGTCGCCCGCGCCCTGGCCGTCGAGCCCGGCCTCCTGATCGCCGACGAGATCACCTCGGCGCTCGACGTCTCGGTCCAGGCGTCCGTCCTCAACACGATCCGCGACCTCCAGCGCCGGCTCGGCCTGACCATGCTCTTCCTCGGCCACAACCTGCCCGCGGTCTGCTACGTGTCCGACGAGGTGGCGGTGATGCACCGCGGCCGGATCGTCGAAACGGCCCCCACCGGGGCCCTCCTGCGCGACCCGCAACACCCGTACACCCGGACCCTGCTCGCCTCCGTGCCCAGTCTGTCCGGCACGCTGCCCTCCCGGAGGTCCTGATGCCCCTCGACCAGCCCGACGCCGTGGTGGTCGGAGCAGGCGTGATCGGCGCCGCCATCGCCCTCGAACTGGCCCGCACGGGACGACGGGTGGTCGTCGTCGACAAGGCCGGTGCCGCCGGTCACGGCTCCACCAGCGCGTCCAGCGCGATCATCCGGTTCAATTACTCCACCTTCGACGGCTGCGCCACGGCCTGGGAGGCCCGCCACCTCTGGGCGTCCTGGCCGGACCACCTGTGGCCCGCCGGACGCCGACCGCTGGCGGTCTTCCACCGCACCGGCGCCGTGCTGCTCGACTCTCCTTCCGTCGAACCGTCCGACACCATCGCCCTGTTCGACCGCGCCGGCGTCCCGTACGAGCGGTGGGACACCCCGACGCTCCGCAGGCGCCTCCCGGGGATCGACCCCGGCCGGTACGGGCCGCCGAAGCCGGTGGACGACGATGACTTCTTCACCGGCCCGACCGGCGAGCTCGGCGCCCTGTTCACCCCGGACGCCGGGTTCGTCGACGACCCCCAGCTCGCCACCCAGAACCTCGCGGACGCGGCGGGGGAGCTGGGCGCACGGTTCCTGTTCCACCGGACCGTGGTGGCCGTCGACCGGCGGGCCGACCGGGTGGTGGGCGTCAGGCTGGCCGACGGGACGCGGATCGCAGCGCCGGTCGTGGTCAACGCCGCCGGGCCCTGGTCGGGGGGCCTCAACCGGCTGGCGGGCGTCGGGAACGACTTCACCATCGGCGTGCGCCCGCTGCGTGAGGAGGTCCACCAGATCGCCGTGCCGAGCGGCTACGCCCACGGGCCCGGCCCCGGCCCGGTGGTCGCCGACCTCGACTTCGGCACCTACCTGCGAGGGGCTTCGGGGGGCCACCTCCTCGTCGGCGGCACCCAACCCGCCTGCGACGCGCCGGAGTGGGTCGACGACCCGGACGAGGCCGACCTCCGCCCCACTGCCCCCCGCTTCCGGACCCAGGTGATCAGGGCGGCCCGCCGGTTCCCGGGCATCGGCGTCCCCAACCGGCCCCTCGGCGTCGCCGGCGTGTACGACGTCGCCGACGACTGGACCCCGATCTACGACCGCACCGACCTGGCCGGCTATTACGTCGCCATGGGCACGAGCGGCAACCAGTTCAAGAACGCCCCGCTGGTTGGCCGCTACCTCGCAGCCCTGATCGACCTGGTCGAAGCCGGCCACGACCACGACGCGGACCCGGTCCGCTACCGCTGCGAACACACCGGCAACGTCGTGAACCTGGGCGCCTTCTCCCGGCGGCGCCCGCTGCGGGCCGACCCCGCCCGTACGGTCATGGGCTGACGGCACGCAGTTCCCGCACCAGCTCCCCGACGACGTCGACCACGAACTCGGGCTCCTCCTGAGGGAAGTCGTGTCCGGTGCCGTCCGGTGCGTAGACCACCCGTGCCGCGGTCGACGCGGCCAGGTACCGGGTCCTGGCCCGGAGGTAGAAGCGACCGATCCGCTCGGCCTCGGCCGCGTCCCGGGCGGCTCCCAGCACCGTCTCGCCGCCTGTGAGGTCCCGGGGTATGACCAGCACCAACGGCAGGTCGCCGAGATCGCCGTCGTAGACCACGGTGTCCCAGCCCGCCCCCGCCAGGCCGGACGCCGAGAGCTCGGCGAAGATCGATGCGGCGGCGCAGTGCCCGCCGGTCCGGCAGTCACCACGGCCCCGGTGAACACCGAACGAGTGCCGCACCGCCGTCAGCAGGAACCTCCGGCGCATCCCGGCGACCAGTCGGTTGGGCGGCCCGAAGGCGATGACCTCCAGGGGCGTGGGGTCCAACAGCACGAGGGCGGCCACCAGATCCGGCCGCCGCCTCGCCGTGTTCGCGACGAGCAACCCGCCGAAGGAGTGGCCGACGAACACGTACGGGGCCCGTTCCCCAGCCCCCTCCAGTGCCGCCACCAGTTCCTCCGCCTCGGCCGCCGTCGTCCTCGGGAAGGGTCCGACGTCGCTCCAGCCCGTGCCGAACCGGTCGACCAGCACCGAGCGGGTCCGGGCCGCCATCATCGTGTGCAGCCGATGGAACTCCTCGCCGGGCGCGTGTCCGCCCGGCATCCAGACCACGGTCGGCCCCGCCCCGGCATCCCCCTCGGCGAGGACGTGCATCCGGTGTCGCCCGACCTCGACCAGCTTCCCCGGCACGGGCCGCGCCGCTGCCCGCCGGGCCACCAGCACCCGGTGACGCACGGCCCCGGACAGCAACAGCACCCCGAAGGCCAGGAGGACGCCGCCGAGCGTCACCGCCCAGGTCGGGCCGAGACCCATGAGGGCTCCACCCACCCCGACCACCAGCAGCGCGACCAGCACTCCCGCCCAGTCACGGCTCAGCAGGGCGAGCAAGGAATTCGCGACCCGTCCGTCCCGACGCATCCACCCTCCGCGGCAACATGGATCCGGTCCCCCTCCACGTCTTCTTCCCGTTGCCGGCCGTGCCCGCACTTCCACGCCCGCCGCGCAACGCACTGCACCCGGTCATGAGCCCCGGGTGACCACCGGGACGGGGTGCTGTCGCACGTCACCACGCGACGAGACGGGCGGTGCGACGGCGCTCGCGCCCGGTCGGCGGGTGGCGGGGCGGGCAGGGCACGTCCGGCCCTACGGGGGGTCCTGGGGGTGGTCCGGGGGCTGCGCCGGCCGGCCGGGTGGACCCTCGCCCCCGGCCGGAGGGGCCGCAGGGTACGGCTCCGCGTCCGCGGTGTCGTCGTACCGGGCGCGCAGATGACCGATCACCGTGTTGGCGACGGCGATCAGCGGGACGGCGACCACCGCTCCACCGATGCCTGCGACCAGCCCGCCGGTGGCGACGGCCAGGACCACGGCCAGGGGATGGACGCGGACGGCCCGCCCCAGGATGAACGGCTGGAGCACGTGGCCCTCGATCTGCTGGACGGCGAGCACCACCAGTAGGGTCATGAACGCCGTGAACGCCCCCTGCGTGACCAGCGCCACGATGACGGCGAGTGCGCCGGAGGCGATGGCGCCGACCAGGGGAACGAACGAAGCCAGGAAGATCACCACGGCGATGGGGACGGCGAGCGGTACGCCGAGGAAGTAGATGCCCACGCCGATGAACACGGCGTCGATCATCGCGACGACCATCGTCCCCCGCACGTACGCGGTCAAGGTGTGCCAGGCGGGCGGGCCCGCGCCGGCCACGCCCGGCCGGGCGGCGGCCGGGACGAGCCCGAGCGTCCACCGCCAGATGCGGGGGCCGTCGTACAGCAGGAAGAGCGTGGCGAACATGGTCAGGAGCACACCGGTGATCACTTCGACCACGACGGTCACGCCTTGCAGACCGGTCGAGGCGAGCTCCCCGGCACTGGCGCCGATCGCATCGCTCAGCCTCGCGGCGATGTCGTTGATCTGCTGCTCGGTGACGTGGAGCGGGCTGTTGAGGAGCCAGCCCTTGAGCTCTTCGATGCCCTCTTGGAGCCGGCCTGACAGGTTGTCCAGATTGTCGAGTACCTGCCATACAACGAACCAGCCGGCGAGCCCGAGTACGACGAACCCGCAGATCGCCGTGACCGCCGTGGCGAGCCCCCGCGGCAGACCGCTGCGCTGCAACCGGGTGACCGTCGGTTGGAGCAGAGCCGTGACCAACAGCGCGGCGACGAACGCGAGGACGACCAGCCTGACGGCTCCGACCACCCGCATCAGGATCCACAGGGCGGCGGCCATCACCACGAAGCGCCATCCCAACTCTGCCGTGACCCGCAGTCCCCAGGGCACCGCCTGTGCGGGGTCCGGCGGACGGGCACGGCTTCGGCGGACCGCCGCCCGGGCCCGCTCGGCTTCCGCCTCGGCGTCGAGGCGTGCCTGTGCCTGCGCGCGGCGCTCACCGAACGCGGCCGCGCCGGCTTTCAGCCGGTCGGCCCAACCGCGGTTTCCGGGCACGCCGTACCTCCTTCCGTCTTGCCTGCCCGCCTGCCCCCCCGCTCCAAGATCAGCCGTATCCCGCCCTCGCCCTCCTCACCACCGGCCCCGCCGGATACCCCCTGAACGGATGGACGACGGGCTTCCCGATGGCCGCGCGACACGGGCCCCCGCGTCACCGGCCGGCGTGACGTCCGTGGTCCCGCGCGAAAGCGTCGAACACCTGCCGCGGCGTTCCCCGCGTGTGGAGGAAGCGCTCGTCGAGGATGACGGCGAGGTCCTCCAGTGCGGCGCGCAGTTCGGCGCTCGCGAGCCGCACGTCCGGGTGCCGGGCCCCGGCCGCCTGACCGGCGAGGTCGTCGGCGTACACGAGGTGGCGGGCCAAGGACGTGCGGTCGTCCCCGTCGTGGAAGTAGTACGACTCCGCGTACTGCATGAAGTCGACCGAGATCACCGAGATCCCGTGGGCCAGACTGTCGATGACGGCCGCGCCCGCGTCGGTGTCGACCTGCTCCGACGTGGGGTGCGTGCGCGACAGGTGCGAGAGGCGCAGCGCCAGTGCGCGGCGCCGGGCCAAGGCCGGGTAGATGCCGAGGGTCCACGACACGGTCGCGGTCAGCAGGACGAAGCCGATCAGGGCCTCCAACGGGGCGAGGACCCGCAGCCAGCCCTCGGCGGGTGCGATGTCGCCCAGGCCGAGCGTGGAGACGTGGACGAGGGAGATGTAGAGCGCGTCGAGGAAATCCGCGTGGTCCTCGGGCCGCAGCCCGGCGGCGTAGGTGAAGTCCTCCGGCATGTGCGGCCAGTAGATGAGCGCCCAACCCACCACCACGACCAGGGCCCACACGGCAACCACCGTCACCATCGCCAGGGGCCCCGCCAGCCCGGACGCCTGGCGTCCGCCCCTCAGCGAACCCGCCAGCCGCCACAGGGACGACATCACCAGCCGGCTCAGCCCCCCGTGGCGCGTGGGGTGCCAGAGCGTGTGGAAGACGTCCCTCAGGACGTACGACACCAACACGAAGCCCACGGCGTTGACGAACCAGCCCACGTGCCCTTCCTCCTCACGGCATCCGGTGCTTTCGGAAACCTACCCTCCGGACGGTCCGCACCGACGAGGACCCAGCGCTGACAAAGGCCGGTCAGGGCCTGGCAGGGCCGTCACCGCACGCTCCGGGCGCCGAGCCGTTCGGCACGTACTCTCCCCGCGCCCCTGGTTGCTGCGATCGGGCGACGCGCGGCATGTGGAGCGTCGGCTGCCGGGGCTCCGGCACCATGCTGAATGGCATGCCTCAACAGCTGGGCCGGGTGTCACCGCGCCGCCCCGGGTTCCCGTTCCCTTCCGTCCGGGCCGGTGGCCCGCCGCACCGCCGGGCCCGGGTGCCCGGCCGGCTCGTCGTCACGGCCCTCCTCGGCCTGCTCGTCTTCCTGGCCCCCGCCCTCACTCCGGTCGGCCCTACCGGCCGGGCGGCGATCGTTCCCTCGGCCGCCGCCGCCCCGGTCACCGTCGGCCGTGACTCAGGCACGGCCCTGTCCCAGTTCATGATCCAGTCGACCACCCTGGTGACGGACCCGGCGGCCGAGGTGTCCAGCCCGGGCTATCCGACGACGGGCTGGTACGACGCGGGCCCCCGCTCCACCGTCCTCGCCGCCCTGCTGGCAGCCGGCGTCCACCCCGACCCGTTCCACTCCACCAACCAGAAGTCGATCCCTGCGGCCGACTTCACGGTCCCGTGGTGGTACCGGTCCGACTTCTCGGTGGACGGCCGGGCAGCCCGTACGTACCTCGACTTCAGCGGGGTGACCTCGGCCGCCGACGTCTTCGTCAACGGCCGTCAGGTCGCGACGGCGAGCACGGTCGCCGGGACCTACACCCGGCACGAGCTGGACATCACCACGCTGACCAGGCCGGGCACCAACACGGTCGCCTTCCGGGT
This sequence comes from Streptomyces sp. NPDC059851, assembly GCF_042732005.1. Lineage (NCBI taxonomy): Bacteria > Bacillati > Actinomycetota > Actinomycetes > Kitasatosporales > Streptomycetaceae > Streptomyces > Streptomyces sp. NPDC059851. The sequence goes on from NZ_JBHWJJ010000149.1 coordinate 17,687, forward strand.
CCAGCCCAACGACCCCCGCAAGCACCTCACCGTGGGCTGGCTCGACTGGCTGCAGCCGCCACCGGACCGGAACATGGGCATCGTCCGCGACGTCGTCGTCCGCCGCAGCGGCCCGGTGGTCCTCCGCGACGCGCACGTCGTCACCGACCTGGCCGTTCCGTCGCTGGCGTCAGCCGACCTCACCGTCAAGGCCCGCCTGCGCAACGACTCGTCCCGCACCGTCACGGCGCTCCTCTCCGGCACGGCCGGTCCCGCTGCCCTCAGCCGACGGGTGACGCTGGCGCCGGGGGAGAGCCGGACCGTGGTCCACTCACCTGCCGACCACCCCGGACTCCACCTGCCTTCACCCCGCGTATGGTGGCCCGCCGGGATGGGCGAGCAGCCCCTGTACGACCTCGACCTGACCGTGACGGTCGACGGGGTCACCTCCGACACCTCACGCACCGCCTTCGGTATCCGCGACGTGCAAGCACCGATCAATGCCGACGGCGCGCGCCAGTACCAGATCAACGGCCGCCCGCTGCTGATCAAGGGTGCGGGCTGGTCCCCCGACGAGTTCCTGCGCTGGGACCCGGTCTACGCCGAGGACCGCATGCGGTACGTCCGTGACCTGGGCCTGAACACGCTGCGCCTGGAAGGCCACCTGGAGCCCGACGAGTTCTTCGACCTCGCCGACCGGTACGGAATCCTCACGATCGCCGGCTGGGAGTGCTGCAACAAGTGGGAAGGGGAGGTCAACCCCGCGGAGTCCGGGGAGAAGTGGGACGCCGCCGACCACGCGGTCGCCCGGGCGTCGATGGCCGCCGAGGCGGCCCGACTGCGCCACCACCCCGGCGTGATCTCGTTCCTGATCGGCAGCGACGCGGCGCCCAACGCCGAGATCGAGTCGGAGTACCTCCAAGCGCTGCGGGCCGCCGACTGGAACGTGCCCGTGATCCCTTCAGCCTCCGGGAAGTCGACACCCGTCACCGGCCGCTCCGGCATGCGGATGACCGGACCCTACGACTGGGTCCCGCCCGGCTACTGGTACGACAAACGGGAGGGAGGAGCCACCGGCTTCAACTCCGAGACCAGCGCCGGCCCGAGCATCCCGACCCTCGACACACTGCGGCGGATGATGACCCCGGCCGAGCTGGAGACCCTCTGGAAGCAGCCCTCCGCTCCCCAGTACCACCGCTCTCCCTCACCCACCTTCTCGACGCTCAAGCTGTACAACGCCGCGCTCGCCGGCCGCTACGGACCCCCGACCGACCTCGGCGACTACGTGCGCAAGGCCCAGCTCGCCCAGTACGAGAACGTCCGGGCGCAGTTCGAGGCGTACTCCCGCAACGCCAAGGACCCCAAGGCCCCCGCGACCGGCGTCATCTACTGGATGCTCAACAGCGGCTGGACCTCACTCCACTGGCAGCTCATCGACCGCTACCTCGATCAGAACGGGGCCTACTTCGGTGCGAAGAAGGCCAACGAACCCCTCCACATCCAGTACGGCTACGACAACCGCACGGTGAGCGTCGTCAACAACCGCAGCACCGCCGCCACGGCGTTGAACGCCCGGGTCACGCTCTTCAACCCCGACGGGGCCGAGAAGTACGACCGCACGGTGACCGGTGTCGGCGTGGGGGCCCGCGGCGTGACCACCACCTCACTGACCCTCCCGGCCGCGGTCCCCGGCCTGGCGAGGACGTACCTGGCCCGCCTGCTGCTCACCGACGCCACCGGCCGGGAACTGAGCCGCAACGTCTACTGGCTCTCCACCCGCAACGACGTCCTCGACCACGCCCGCGCCGACTGGTACCACACCCCCACCACCTCCTACGCGGACCTGACCGGACTGAACTCGATGCCGCAGGTCACCTTGGACGTGACGGCGACGACGACGGAAATGAGAGCCGGCACGTCGACGACGACCGTGACCCTCCGCCACCCGGGCACCACGGGCGCCCCCGTTCTGCTCGCCGACGTCGACCTGGTCTCCGCGGACGGGCGGACGCCCAAGCTGCCCGTGCAGTGGAGTGACAACCAGATCAGCCTGTGGCCGGGCGAATCGGTGATCGTGAAGGCCTCCCACCGGACGGTCGGTCCGGACCACGCCCCACGCGTACGCGTCTCGGGATGGAACGCCCGGGCCGTCACCGTCCCGTCGGGCTGACGGTGCGGCATCACCACCGGTTTCCCCGCTCCGTGACGCAGCGGGGAAACCGGTGGTGATGCGCGCGTGCATCCGAGGGGGCTACTTCCCGC
>NZ_JBHWJJ010000150.1:0-19824 GCF_042732005.1 Streptomyces sp. NPDC059851
GGGCTGTCGGGGGGGGGCCCGCCCCGGCCCCCCGGGCGGGGGGGGGCCAACGCTGGTCTGGGTGTGTGGCATGCCGGTCAGCAACTGCCGGCGGAGGCGGTGGCGGGGGCGCCGATGGTGAGGGTGGCCGGGGCCGCGCAGCATCCGCCACCGGTCTCCTCGGCGTCCTCGGGCTCGTCGAAGAGGCCCGCGCCGCCGCAGACTCCGGTCTCGGGGAGGGTGAGTTCGACGCGCTCAGCCGCTTCACGGTCGCCTGCGAGGTGGGCGGCGATGGAGCGGACCTGCTCGTAGCCGGTCATGGCGAGGAAGGTCGGGGCGCGGCCGTAGGACTTCATGCCGACGAGGTAGACGTCCTTCTCCGGGTGGGAGAGCTCGTTCACGCCGTGGGGGTAGACGGTGCCGCACGAGTGCTGGTTCGGGTCGATCAGCGGCGCCAGCTCGACCGGGGCCTGGAGCCGCTCGTCCAGGCCCAGGCGGAGCTCGTCCAGGAAGGACAGGTCGGGGCGGAATCCGGTCAGCACGATCACCTCGTCGACGGCCTCCAGGCGGCGGCCGTCCTCACCGACGAGGACCAGGCGCCCGTCGCCGTCACGCTCGAAGGCGTCCGTACGGAAGCCGGTGACCGCGTCCGCGTAACCGCCGTCGACCGCGGCCTTGGCCGCCAGGCCCAGGGCGCCGCGGGCGGGGAGCTGGTCGGCCTCGCCCCCGCCGAAGGTCGAGCCGGAGATGCCTCGGCGCAGGATCCAGGTGGCGTGGGTGCCGGCGCCGTCGTCGGACTTGGCGAGGTCGGCCAGGTAGGTGAGGGCGGTGAAGGCGGAGGCGCCGGAACCGATGACCGCGGTGCGCTTGCCCGCGTACCGGGCACGGACGGCAGGGTCCTTCAGGTCCGGGACCCGGTAGGTGATCCGGTCCGCGGCAGCCTTCTCACCGAGGGCGGCCAGGCCGCTGCCACCGGCGGGGCTGGAGGTGGACCAGGTGCCGGAGGCATCGATGACGGCACGGGCGAAGATGCGCTGCTCACGGCCGTCGGCGTTGGCGTAGTGGACGACGAAGGGCTGGGCCTCGCGGTCGGCGTCGACGATGCGGTCACGGCCGGTGCGAGAGACGCCGGTGACGCGGGCGTCATAGCGGACCTTCTCGCCCAGGACATCGGCCAGCGGCTGGAGGTACTGCTCGGCCCAGTCGCCGCCGGAGGGGTAGGTGTCCTCGGCGGGCTTGACCCAGCCGGTCGGGGCGAGGAGCTTTTCGGCGGCTGGGTCGACGACCTCGCCCCAGCGGGAGAACAGCCGCACGTGCGCCCACTCGCGCACCGCTGCTCCGGCGACCGGGCCGGCTTCCAGGACGAGCGGGGCGATGCCGCGGTCGGCAAGGTGGGCGGCGGCTGCGAGTCCGGCGGGGCCGGCCCCGATGACGACGACGGGCAGCTCGGTGGTGTTCTCGCTCATGACAGGTCTCCGGGGTCTTCGTACGGGCGGCAGGGGAGGGTGGGGCTCAGGTGGTCAGCAGCAGCCGGCGTCGGCGGTGACGGCCTCGCGCTTGGCCTGCGGGTCGCAACAGGCTCCGGCGGCTTCCGCGTCCTCGCTGGTGCCGCAGCACGGTGAGGACTGGACGGGCGCCTCCTCGGCGGCGGGCTGGACGGGGGCGGTGCCGCAACAGGGGGCCGCCGTCTCGGCGTGCTTGGGGCTGGTCGGGTTGGACTGCTCGTTCATGACGACTCCTCGCGTGTTTCGATGTTTGTCGATGGCTTGCACGATCAGCATGGCACCTGTATCGATAGACGTCAACATAGACACTCATCGATTTCATCCGGGGGTTGTGATGGAGCACGCGGAAGCCGTCGTCATCGGAGGCGGACAGTCCGGACTGGCGGCCACGCACGCGCCGGTCCGAGCGGGGGTGAAGCCCGTGGTGCTGGAGGCGTCGGACCGGGCGGCCGGCTCGTGGCCGCACTACTACGACAGCCTGACGCTGTTGTCACCGGCCCGGTTCAGCGCGCTGCCCGGCCGGGCCTTCGGCGGGGATCCGGACCGCTACCCGCACCGCGACGAGGTCGTCGGCTACCTGGGCCGCTATGCCGCCCGCCTGGACGCCGAGATCCGCACCGGTCGGCGGATTGCCCGGGTGACGGTGGAGGAGGGCGGCCGGTTCCGCATCGAGGTGGAGGGCGGGGCCGTCCTGACGGCCGGGGCCGTGGTCGCTGCGTCGGGGAGCTTTACCAACCCCTACCGGCCGGCGCTTCCGGGCTTGGCGTCTTTCACCGGCCGCCTCATGCACGCGGCCGACTCCAGAATTACGCGCTGGAACGACCCGACCATCCAGAAGCTCAACCCCGGAACGGTCCTCCCGGCGCTGCCCATCCAGGCCGTGCACCGCTCCGACGGCTCGGGCACCACGCAGAGCCTCAATGCCTACCTGTCGGGGGCGGCCCCGGGCCAATGGCCTTACCCTGTCGAGAAGTCCTGGCCGGGACAGGGTGGCCAGGCCGCATCCGGGCCCGACGCGGTCGCCTCCCAGGTGGCCGGCACCGACGGCGCGCTCGGCAACTTCGAGTTGTCCTTCGCCGCCGCCCGGAAAATCAAGACCGTACGCGTCGACAGCGGAGCCGGCGAACCAGTGGCTCCATCAGCCGAGACCGCGTCAAAGGCCATCGGGGCCGCACGGTTCGTCGGTACGGACGGCGACTTGACCCTGGCCTTCGACTACGGCACGCCGAGCCCCGGGGCGTACCCGATCGTGCTCATCACGTACGAGATCGTCTGCAACAAGGGCAACAAAGCGGAGACACTGGCGGCACTGAAGTCCTTCCTCGCGTACACCGCCGGCGATGACGGTCAGAAGATCCTTCCCGAGATCCACTACGCTCCACTGCCGACCACCGTGGCCGCCAAGGTCCGCGAGGTCATTCCGACCCTGCGCTAGATTCAGGCAGTTGCCGGATCGAGGATGTCGCGCAGGCGACGCAGGCCTTCCTCGTCCACGGAGTACCAGGCCCAGGTTCCGCGTCGTTCGCGGGTGAGCAGACCGGCGTCGGTCATCAGCTTGAGGTGGTGGCTGACCGTCGGTTGCCGCAAACCCAGGCATTCGGTCAGGTCGCACACGCAGGCCTCGCCGGAGGGCGAGCGCTCGATCAGGCGCAGTATCTGCAGGCGGGTGGGGTCGGCGATCGCCTTGAGCATGCCGGCCAGCCGTTCCGCCTCCGTGCGGTCGATCAGAAGGCAGGACAACTTCGGGGAGCACGCCTCCGACTCCGCAGCGTCCGCCTCCGACTCGGATGCGCCGATTGCAGTGATGGCCATCTATTCACCATACGGCCGAACGAGTGATCCACCGGCGCCCAGGAGCCGTCCGGGACACCTATTCACCTACCGTTCACCTTCGCGTCCTACCTCCCCGATACATAGACATTCACCTATCATGGCTTGTCAGAGGCGCCACGTAGGTGGCCTGGGCGAGGAGGTGCTGCGGTGGACGACTCGACTCCCCTGGGCCCGCTGGGTCGCTCCACGCCTCCCTTGCGTGACATCGAGGCCGTCCTGCGACGCATCACCGCACGGCTCGCCGCCCGGCACCGCCGGTGCTTCTCGCGCGAGACGGTGGCGGAGTACGTCGCCGACTGCGCGGACCTTCTGGGCTACCGGGCGCGATTGGAACGGCACGTTCCCGTGCTCGTCGAGCGCTTCGCCGACCAGCGCCTGAGCGCCTTGGCCCGCGGCCTGGGGCTGTCGCCCAAGCCGGTGCCCGAGGTGCTGTTCGTGTGCACGGAGAACGCCGGCCGTTCCCAGCTCGCGGCAGCCCTGATGCGGCACATCGCAGGAGAGGCGGTCCACGTCCTGATCGCCGGATCCGCACCGGCCCGCGCCATAGACCCGGTCGTACGGCAGCTCCTGGCGGAACAGGGTCTGGAGACCCGTGAGGAGTTCCCTAAACCCCTGACGATGGAGATCGTCACAGCGTCCGACGTCGTGGTGACACTGGGCTGTGGTGATGTCTGCCCCGTACGACCGGGCCGCCGCTATCTGGACTGGGCGCTGCCGGACCTGTCCGGGCTGGACATCGAGAGCGCCCGCTCCGTCAGGGACGCACTGCGGCACCGGATCGAGCAGCTGGTGCGCGAGCTGCTGCCGGCCGGTGCGGCGCAGGCTGGACGGCCCGCGCCTCCCGTTCTATGAAGGGCCGGGTGTCGCCGAAGTTCGATCGGCTACGCACTCCAGGCGGTAGCCGACGCCGCGGATCGCATCGATGGTGCAGCAACTACCGCTCTCGTCCACGAGCTTGTGCCGGATCCGGCGCACGTGGACGGTCAGGGTGTTGCTGTCCAGGTGGTCGGTGCCCCACAGCGCCTGGGTCAGCTCGACACGACTGACGACGCGGTTGGGGTGCTGCATCAGGTAACGCAGCAGCGTGAACTCTCGTACAGGCAGCTGGAGGGAGCGGCCGCGCACGTAGACGTGGAAGCCCGCGGGATCGAGTTCGATGTCACCGACCTTGAGGGGTTCGGCCGTGTCGCTGCCCCTGGGCACGCGCGCCGTCAGCAGTGGCAGTATCTCCTCGATCCGGTACGGGCGGGCCACGAAGGCCAAGGCGCCGACCGCCAGGGCGGCCGTCGCTTCCTCGACCCCGTCGGGCCCGGCGCCCACGATGACGGGGACCGGGTGAAGGCGGCCGATCAGCTCGGTGACAGCGGAGGCGCTGACCACGGGCAGTGGCGCCGCGAGCAGGACCGCGCCGGGGCGGTGGGCGCCGGCTTGCAGGAGGGCTTCTGCGCCGTCGTGGCAAGTGATCACTGTGACGCCCTCGGCCGTGAAGTGGGCGGTGGCCTTGGCGGCGAGCTTTTCGTCGGGTTCGGCCAGCAGGAGGGCGGGCCGGCTGGTGTCACCCGGCTCGGCCGGGCCGCGCTGGGCGGCGACCTGGGGAGGCTGTGGTGCGTCGGGGGTCACCCTTGGTTCTCCTTCACGTATGGCGGCGCGCAAAGGGTGGATCGGGAGGCCACGGCGGGCCGGATCGGGACCGGTCAGCCGAAGCGGCCGGAGATGTAGTCCTCGGTGCGCCGGTCGGACGGGTTGGAGAAGAGGCGGGACGTCTCGTCGTACTCGATCAGCCTGCCGTGGCGCACGCCCGCGTCGTCGATGTCCGCGGTGAAGAAGGCGGTGTGGTGCGAAACGCGGGCGGCCTGCTGCATGTTGTGGGTGACGACGATGATCGTGAACTCCTGGGCCAGGTGCTCCATGAGGTCCTCGATCTTGGCGGTGGCGATCGGGTCCAGGGACGAGCAGGGCTCGTCCATGAGGATCACCTCCGGCTTGACGGCGATGGTGCGGGCGATGCACAGCCGCTGCTGCTGGCCACCGGACAGTGCCAGGGCCGAGGACTTGAGCTTGTCCTTCACCTCGTCCCACAGCGCGGCGTGCGTCAGGGTCTCCTCCACCAGGTCGTCGAGGTTTCCCTTCGTGCCACCGACCCGTGGCCCGTAGGCGATGTTGTCGTAGATCGACTTCGGGAACGGGTTGGGCTTCTGGAAAACCATGCCGATCCGCCGGCGGACCTCGATGGGGTCGACGTCGCGCCCGTACAGGTCCTCGCCGTGGTAGCGGATCTTCCCCTCTACGCGGGCACCCGGAATGAGGTCGTTCATGCGGTTGAAGCAACGCAGCACGGTCGACTTGCCGCAGCCCGAGGGGCCGATCATCGCGGTGATCTGGCGGTGGCCGATCAGCAGGTTGACGTCGCGTACGGCCTCGTGGTCGCCGTAGAAGACGGACAGGCCGCCGACCTCGAAGACGGGGCTGTCGAGGGAGCGCGCCTGACGGTAGGAGACTCGGGGCGTCCTGGTGCCGCCGGAGGCGTCGGGCGGAGTGGTCATGGCGGTCTCCTGCCGGGAGTCGGCGGTCGGTTCGAACGGGGCGGTCATGGCGGTCACCAGGTGCGGGCGTAGTGGTTGCGTAGCCAGATGGCCAGGGAGTTCATCGCGAGCAGGATCACCAGGAGGATCACGATCGCGGCGGAGGCGAGGGCGACGAACTCGGCCCGGGACTGGCTGATCCAGTTGAAGATCTGGATCGGCAGCACGGTGAACGGGCTCTGCACGCCCGTCGGGTTGAAGGTGATGAAGGTGAGTCCGCCGAGCAGCAGCAAGGGTGCCGCCTCGCCGATGGCGCGGGACAGCGCAAGGATCGATCCCGTCGCCATGCCGGGGACGGCGGCGGGCAGGACCTGGCGCCAGATGGTCTGCCACTGGGTGGCCCCGAGCGCGAGGGATGCCTGTCGGATGGACTGCGGTACGGCACGGATCGCCTCTCGGGAGGAGATGATCACAACCGGGAGGACCAGGAGGGACAGGGTGAGGGAGGCCGTCAGGACGGTCTGGCCGAAGCCGAGGCCTCGGGAGATGATGCCGAGGCCGAGGATGCCGTAGACGATCGACGGGACGGCGGCCAGGTTCTGGATGTTGATCTCGACCGCGCGGTTGAACCAGCGGTGCGGATCGGCGTACTCCTCCAGGTAGATGGCCGTGAGGACGCCGGTGGGCAGGCAGTACAGGGCGGTGAAGCCGATCACCCACACCGTGCCCGTGATCGCGGATTGGGCTCCGGCCTGGGTCGGGTCGATGATGTCGGGGAAGTTGGTCCACAGCCGCGAGTCCAGGCGCGGCCAGCCCTCCACGATGACGTAGACGAGCAGCGAGGCGAGGAAGACGACGCCGACCGCGAGGGACGCCAAGAGGCTGAGGTGGAAGAACCGCTCGCGCCACGGGGTGCCGCGGCCCTTGAGGCGGCGGGCGCCGGGGGCCGGGCCGGTGACAGTGGGCTGGTCGATGATGCGCGGGCTCATTCGTACACCTCGCGGTACTTGCGCACCAGGCGGATGCTCAGCAGGTTCATCACCAGGGTCATCACGAACAGCAGCGCGCCCACGGCGAAGATGGTCTGGTAGCCGGTGGAGCCGGTGGGTAGGTCGCCGATGCCAGCGGCCGCGATGAACGCGGTCATCGTCTGCATGCCTTCGAGCGGGTTGAAAGACAGGTTGGGCTGGCCGCCCGCCGCGATCGCCACGATCATCGTCTCGCCGAGGCCTCGGGAGATGCCCAGGACGACGGCGGCAACGATGCCGGAGAGCGCGGCAGGGAAGACGACGCGGGTGGAGACCTGCATCCGGGAGGAGCCGAGCGCGAACGCGCCGTCGCGCAGCGCGCGGGGGACGGCGTTCATGGCGTCTTCGGCCAGGGAAGCGATGGTCGGGATGATCATGATGCCCATGACGAAACCCGCCGAGAGGGCGTTGAAGATCTGCGGGCCGTTGCCCGTCGGCCAGATGTTCTGCAGCAGCGGGGTGATCGCCTTGAGGGCGAAGAAGCCGTAGACGACTGTCGGGATGCCCGCGAGGACTTCCAGGACCGGCTTGAAGAAGCTGCGGACGCGGCGGTTGGCGTACTCGCTGAGGTAGACGGCGGCGCCGAGGCCGAGCGGTACGGCGACCAGCAGCGCGATCACCGTGACCATGAGGGTGCCGGCGACCAGCGGCAGTACGCCGAAGTGCGGCGGGCTGAAGAGCGGGGCCCAGGTGGTGCCGGTGAGGAACTCACCGAAGCCGACCTTGGAGAAGAACTGGCTGGCGGGCGGGATCAGGGCGACGACGATGCCGAGGGTGGTCAGCACCGAGACCAGGGAGGCGGCCACCAGGAGGACCTTGATGACCTTCTCGCCGTAGCGCGGCTGGGACCGCCTCAGGAAGCCGGGGCTTCCCGAGGCGGCCCGCCGCCCAGTTGTCGGAGTGCTCATGACCCGTGCTGCGTCCGCAGCTTTTCGAGGGCGGTCTTGAGCTGCGCCTCTTGTGCCGGGTTCAGCGGCACGAAGAGGGACTTTTTGGCGATGTCCGCGTGGTTCTCCACGTAGAACTCGACGTACGCCTCGACGGGCTTCTTGTCGAGCGAGGCAGCGTTCGGGTAGATGAACAGCGGGCGGGAGAGCGGCTTGTAGGTGCCGTCCTGGACCGTCTGGGTGGTCGGTTCGATGCAGCCGTTGCCACCGTCGATCTTGACGAGCTTCAGCTTGTCCTTGTTCTCCTCGTAGTAGGACAGGCCGAAGTAGCCGAGGCCGCCCCTGGAGCCGGAGACGCCGCGGACGGTGACGTTGTCGTCCTCACTCGGGTTGTAGTCCGTGCGAGAGGCCTTCTCCTTGCCGTTGATCTCCTTGGTGAAGTAGTCGAAGGTGCCCGAGTCGGTGCCGGCGCCGAAAAGTTCGAGCTTGACGTCAGGGAACTCGGGGTCGACCTGGTTCCAGTTGGTGACCTTGGAGCCCGGCTCCCAGATCTTCTTCAGCTGGGCGACGGTGAGGCACTGGACGAAGTCGTTGTCCTTGCTCACCACGACGGACAGGCCGTCGTTGGCGACCTGGAACTGCTCGAACTTGATGCCGTTCTGGTCGCAGGCGGCCTTCTCCTCGTCCTTGATCGCACGCGAGGCGTTGGAGATGTCCGTCTCGCCGTTGCAGAACTTCTCGAATCCGCCACCGGTGCCGGAGGTGCCGACGGTGACCCTGACCCCGGGGTTCTGGGCCTGGAAGAGCTGGGCTGCCGCGGTGGACAGCGGGGCCACGGTGCTGGAGCCGTCGACCTTGACCGTGCCGGACACCTTGTCCCCGGTCCCGTTCGAGCCCGCGTCGCCGCCCCCGCATGCGCTCGCTGCCAGCATCACAGCCGTCGTCAGAGCCATCGGGAGCGAAGCCTGGCGCAGCGAAGTGGAAATGTTCACGACTCTCGACCCTCGCGTCTGCCAGCGCCCCGCGTCAGAAAAGCCGGCGCGCTGAGCGCTCTTTTTCGGACAATTAGATCGAAGCTCGCCTATATTAACAAAACGTGAACAATCACCCCTCGATGTGTGAACTATAGGCAGGCATCTATATAGATAGATCGTGATGAAGTCTGAGCCGCTACCCGCGACCCGGACCGCTGACACGCCGGTCACATACGGACGCAGCGACATCAGTCATCTGATGATCTCGTGTGTTGATCCACCGAGGGTACGGAGGAGGGCGTGGGGGATACGGGGTAGGGAGGAGTTGCAGGAGCCCCTGCCCCTCCTGCTGCAGTAGAACGCCACCAAGTAGGCCGCGGCCACCGCGGCGAGCCGGGGCTCCGCGGCTACGGGCCGCGGCCCGGCGCTGCAACGCCTCGAACGGCAACCGGCCTGCCGCCGGGACACGGCCGTGGGAGTAGCCGCACAGCGGGCAAGACCACCCTGCCCGGCAGCCGCTCCAAGGTTCTGGCGGCGCCGCAGGGCCGGGTGGGGTGGGCAAGTCGGCCCGGAGCGTCAGGGCGTGTCGGCCGCAGTGGCGGCCCGCCTCACCAAGATCATCACGAGACGGTTTGTTCCGCCCCGCCCAGCCCAGCACCAGGCCCGCACGCCGCACTTCACCCTGACGGGCAACCCGATGCACCGCCGAAAAGCGCGAATCCCGCCGCCAGGATGCCACTCCCCCACCGGGCCGGCCCCGTCCCCAGGCAGAAGTGGAGCGCCGTTCCTGCGCGCACAATGAGTCCGGCACGCAGGGACGGACAAGGGGATCGACGTGCAGCAGAATCCGGGGATCGAGTTGCGGGTCGCGGGTCAGGCGGATGTAGACGCCGCGGCGGAGTTGTTCCGGGGGTACCTCGACTTCTACGAGGTGGAGGTGACCGATCCGGACCGGCCGCGCGCCTTCCTCGCCGAGCGGATCGCGAAGGATGAGTCGCTGGTCCTGCTCGCCGACGCACCGGGCGTCGGGACGGTCGGATTCGCCCAGGTGTACCGGGCGTTCTCCTCGCTCAGCATGGACACCGCCTGGGTGCTCAACGACCTGTACGTGGCCCCGGAAGGCCGACGTACCGGCGCCGGCCGGGCGCTGCTGCGCGAGGTGCTGCGCCGGGCGCGGGAGGCCGGGGTGACCGGGGTGCAGCTGGAGACCGCCTACGACAACAAGGTCGCGCAGGGGCTGTACGAGGGGAGGGCTTCGTACGCGAGGAGTTCCACGTCTACTTCCACGAACTCGGGTGAAACATTTCCGGGCCGTCGCCGCGTCGACGGGGTGAGACGACGCGAGGGGGAGTAGATGCGGCAGGGTCGCAGGGACGGGTTCCGTGAGTTCGCGGAAGGCAGATCGGGGCACCTGTACCGGTCGGCCTGCCTGCTGGCCAGCGGGGACACCCATCTCGCGGAGGATCTGGTGCAGGAGACCCTGGGGCGGATGTACCTGCTCTGGGGGCGGATCTCCCGCATCGACAATCCGGCGGCGTACGCGCAGACGGTGTTGGTCCGGGCCTTCCTGACCCACCAGCGCCGGCGGTCGGCGGGCGAGCGCCCGGTCGGGGAGTTCCCCGATTCGGGTGCGGTGGCCACCGGTTCCGGCGATCCGGCGCTGCGGCTGACGCTGCTGGAGGCGCTGGGGCGGCTCGCGCCCAAGGATCGGGCGGTGCTCGTGCTGCGGTACTGGGAGGACCGCAGCATCGAGGAGACCGCCAACGCGATGAACACCAGCTCGGCGGCGGTCCGCACCCGGACCTCGAGTGCGCTCGGCTGCCTCAGGCAGCAACTGGGCGGCAGCATCGGCGAGTTCGTGGGCCTCTGAAAACGGAGATGGTCCGGCCCACCCGCGGTGGGCGGCGTCGTGCCGGTTCGGTCTTCTGCACACTCCTGAGAACGGAAGGTTTGGTTCCCCATGTCCTTTGAAGACGAGCTCGGTGAAGCCCTCCGGCGTGCGGGGGACGGTTTCACGGCCGACCGGCACGCCCTCGTGGAAGCCGGTGAGCGGCGCGGACGGCGGCTCGTCGCCCGCCGCCGGGCCGCCCTGATCGGCGGATCGGTGCTGTCCCTGGCCCTGATCGGCGCGGCCGGCGCCTACGCGGGGGGCCTGCTGGGCGGAACGGACCGGGTCGAGATCGCGACGCCGCCGACACCGTCGGGCGGACCGTCGGGTGGGGGCGGGGACGGCACCCCGGAGCCGCCGCCGCAGCCGCCCCGCGGTACCGGCGCGGTCTCTTCCTCACAGATGGTCGAGGTACTCAAGGGGCTGCTGCCGGAAGGGGCTCTGTCCGTAGAGCATGCGAACGGTACCGGCGGCGGCGGCGCGGGGGTCAGCGGCGTGTACGACGACGGCCGGGGTGGAGCGGCGATCAGGCTCGTCCTGAGCCGGGTGGACCCGAACGGCAGCATGGCCAACACCACGACCGTTTGTACGAAGAAAGCCACGCGGCCGGACGACGACTGCACAACGGAACAGCTGGCCGACGGCTCCAGACTGCTGATCCAGCAGGGCTACTCGGCCCAAAACCCCGGCATAGACATCAAGGAATGGCGGGCCGCGCTCGTGACCCCGCAGGGGTTCCTTGTCGAGCTGTCGGAAAAGAACGCTCTGCCGATGGAGACCGTGAAGGCCTCTCGCCCCAACCCGCCACTGAGCCCCGCCCAGTTGAGGGCCGTGGTCATCTCGGACAAGTGGCACCCGGCGCTGAACGACCTGCCCGCGGCCGCGCAGCAACCGCGGGGCTGGACGCCTGCGAATCCGAATGCGCTGCGGGATCTGAAGGCCGTGGAGCAGCTGGAGAAAATGGTGACCAAGATGAAGGTCCCGGTCATCTCCAAGGGCGGGGAATCAGGGTCCGGCTACGTCGTGGTCGACGACGGCAAGGGTAAGTCCCTGGTCCGGCTCGACGTCGTCAAGGAGACCGGCGCTCCGGACTTCGAGGGCAACGTCCCTTCGCCGAACGACGGCATCCGCACCAAGGTCACACAGGGTCCTGCGGAGAAAAGCAGCGGGGTGGTCCCGTGGACCGTGGACACCCGGTACAGGAACGGCCTGCGGGTGACGGTGACCGCCTACAACGCCGCTGACCAGAGCGGCACGGCCACCCGTGAGACGCCCGCGCTGACGCTGGAGCTGCTGCAGCACATCGCCACCGATCCCATGTGGCGTGAGCTGGACTACTTCGCGTCGGCATAGCACTCCACGACGGCCGTGACTCGGGCGGAGGCCATGTGCAGCATGGCTGGGACCCGCCGCCAGGCGCCGTCTCCGGCCAGCCGCAGCAGCACCGCTACGGGCTGGTCGACGCCCTTGTCCATGGTCTTCATCCCGTACAGCTCCTGCTCGTCCTCGCTGAGCACCTCGCGTCCATCGGGATCGCGGGAAATGTGCACCTCCATGTGCGGAGCGGCGTCGTTGCCCTTCGGGATGACCCACCACATCGCGGCCCAGTCCGGTGCCTGCGTCATCCGCATCACCTCACTGGACCGGTAAATCCTCGAGTGGTGGCGGAAGGAGTCTTCTCCGGGCTGAGCCAGCCAGGCGGGAGCATCACGCAGGTGCTTGCGCCCCTGCCCTTCCAGGTCCCATGAGTGCTCGGTGGACACCGTGTAGCTGTTGGCGAGCTTGCAGCGGTCGGCGCGGACGAACAGCACCGACGCGAACGGCTCCACCCGGCCCTGCCCGGCGGCCACCGGCACCTCGATGACGGCGTCCTCGGAGAAGTCGTCGCCCGGGTCGAGCCGGGAACCCGCGTTGGAGATCTACCCGGCGGCCAGCAGCCGCGGGGCGGCGTTGAAGTCCTCCTGCCGGTGGCTGTCCCAGCCGTCTCCGCGCTCCTGCCGCCACCGGGTGCGCTCCGTCCCCCGCGGGCGGAAGTCAGACGGCCACAGCTGCGCCGACCGCAGGGTGCCGACCACGAAGATGCTCACCGATCCCTCGTTGCGGAAGGTGCATGTCCACCAGTGCTCTGGGCCGAGACCGGCGGGAAGCGGGATCGGCTGCGGACCTGGAGGAAGGTGCGCCGCAAGGACGCGGTCTGGAGATCCACCCGGGCCCCGGCGCATAACGCTGCTTCTAACGCTGCTTTGCCCTCGGCAAGGCTTTCGCCGGCACGTTGTCACGGGCACAGGCCTCGAATGCACCGTGCCTTATCAAGATCTGGCGGCTGGGCGGCCCTGTCAGTGCGGGATGTGACGCTGTCGTGGCCAGGCGGTACTTGGAGCAGGTCGCCGGCGATGGACCGCGGGACGTTGCCGGGTGTCTCTGGAGGGGTGGATATGGCGTTGGAGACCGAAGGCGATTTCGGAGTCGTCGAACGGGGCGAGTGGTCGTATGCGGCGGCTGTCGGGGTGGGACCGCTCCGGTTCGGGATGACCGTCAGCGAAGTGGTCGAGGCGGCTGAGGTACTCGGCCCGGCGAAGGTCAGCGACTGCCGCCGGCAGTACGCGGTCTTCTCGCGGACGTGGAAGGTCGAAGTCCACCGCCGCGAGGGCGCGCCTTCTGCACTGGCCGTCACGGCCTACGTAAGCCAGGACGCGGGTCTGTTCGGCGTCGCTTGCGACGCTGTGCAGGGTCCCCAGGTCGCGTACAACGGCCTCCTGCTGGTCGGAAGGGAGATGGGGGCGCTGGAGAGCGACATGATCGCGTGTGCCGAGGCGCAAGACGTGCAGTTTCGCTATACGTGCGAGGGCCACGCAGGGCCGGATGATCCCGGGATCGTCATACGCGCGCAACAGGTCGGGGAAGGCCTGCGATCGCGTCCGCTGTTCATGGTGCCGCGCGACGGCGCATGGACGGAATGGGATTCGCTCCCCTCCGAGGAGGACTAGGACTGCAAGCGGCCCGCCTCAGCCTGCGGGAGCTGCTGAGTGGTGCGGGACACGGGATCCGGGGCAGGCGCGGGAGCTACCGATGCCGCGGGACACCTCTGCTCGAGCGGAGGTGACCCGCGGTCCGACGACGCGACTGCGGCATACGTGCGGTGCGTTGAACACGTTCAAACTCCATGGCAGGATGCGGTCCGGGGGGTGACGGCCGTGGCGAAAACGCGACAGGAATGGCCTGACAGTCGCATGGTCCTGGTCTCGACGCTGGTGCTGATCCAGGAGGCGGCGCTGGCCGGGGTCGTGTACCTCGTGCACAGGCAGACCCAGGAGTCGCCCAACACCCCGGGCAACTTCGGGCTCGCACTCGTTCTCCTCGGGCCATGGCTGCTGGTGGTCGCAATCGCGGTCATCGGCATGGCAACGCTGTTCCTCGTACTGCCCTCGGTGTCGCTGAGCCACCGGCTGGGGCGCCGGTTCGGCGGCCGCGAGGTGTGGTGGTGGGTCCCACCCGTCACTGCTGGAGCCGCGCTCCTCCCGTTCGCCGCCGCAGTACCAGCCGGAGAGCTGGAGCCGTACGTCGCCCTCTGGGCGTGGCCGCCCACCACGGTGGCGCTCGTCGCAGCCGCGCTGATCACGCGGCTGCCCGCACGGAGGCTTGCACGGTGGGTCGCGATATGGGGTACGGCCGCGGTACTCGCAACGGCCGTGTTCGGGCCCATCGCGCTGTCCGCCGGCCTGATCGAGGAGTACCGGCCGCCGCGGCTCACCCGAGCCGCGCTGACCGGGGTCTGGTCCGACGGACGGGGTGGCACACTGGCGTTCACCCCGGACGGAACGGTGACGGCCTCCCGCATCGAGCACCGGCCCTACAGCAGCAACGGCGACGAGAACGTGCAGAAGTGCTCGGGCCAGGGCACGTGGAGGCTGGACCCGGGAAGGGACACGTGGACCCAGCAGATCGAGGACGGCATCAGGAGCTGCCCCTGGGGGCACTGGAACATCGGCGGCACCGAAGGGCGGGTCACGCTGTACCAGTACATCGGGGACCCGGATTCCTGGACGCTGTACGAGCTGCGCAGGGTTCCCTTCGACTCTTGACCGGCGAAGTGCAGCGGGCCCGGGGGGCACCGCGATGCATGGGATCGGCACCGGCCGACCCGCACGTCACTGCCATTCCGGCAACTGACCACGCCGCGAGAGCCGCCGCCGGCCGCGGACCTGTCGGCGTCGGCCTCCGGACGACGACGTGCGGGCGGCGCTTGCCGCAACGCTCCCGGGGACACCGTCGAGCCGGCCGAGTACCGGGTCTGGGTGCGCGCGCCGCAGCACGTGCGGCCTCTGGAGGGCGTCTCGTACGACGGCGTGCCCGTCGAGTACCTGGGGCCGCCTTCGCTCGTGGAGCGAGAGCTGGGGCCGCTCGGGACGCGACACAGTACCCGGCGCCCCGCTGTGTTCCCTGTGCGGAGCCGCAGTCGAGCTCGAACCCAGGTTCCGTTCTTTGGTCGGCGTCGTGCCCAGATGAAGATGGCGGCGATGTGGAGTGCTGCCTCGTAGGCGATGGCGAGGTTGTCGCATCGTGTGGCCAGGCCGCGCCACTGCTTGAGGCGGTTGATGCAGCGTTCGACGCCGTTCCGCTGCTTGTGGATCTCGGCGTCGAAGCCGGGCGGCCGGGGCGCCTCGGCGTCCTCGCCGCAGGCGGTCGCCGATCTGGTCGGACGGCTGCGGGATGACCGCGCGGATGCCGCGTCGTCGCAGGGGGGACCGGATGGCACGGGAGGAGTAGGCCCGGTCCGCGAGCACGGCCAACGGCCGGGTTCGGGGCCTGCCGGGCCCGCTTCGTGGCACGCAGATGCGGGCCATGACAGCTTCGAAGGCGGATGCGTCGCCGGCCTGGCCGCGGTGACGGTCAGGGCCGGGGGCCGTGCACGGTCGCCGGCAGCCAGGTGGACCTTGGTGCTCAGGCCGCCCCGTGAGCGTCCGAGGGCGTGGGCGGCGGGCTCGCTGCGGCCTTCGGCCCCTTTTTGCGTGCTCCGGCTGAATGCTGGTGGGCGCGGACGACGGTGGAGCCGACCGAGACGGTCCAGCCGATGACGTCATCGGCGTCCGCGGTCGCCAGCACGGCGATCAGGATGTTCTGCCAGGTTCCGTCGACGGCCCATCTGATCAGCCGTTTGCGGGCGGTCTGGAACGGGCGGAGCTCGTCGGGCAGGTCCCGCCAGGGCGAGTTGGTGCGGTACTTCCACGCAATGGCCTCGATCGAGGGTTCGGCGGTGATCGGCCCACCGCCGTCCACGGGCCGGATCGGCCGGCATCTGCGGCTCGATCCGGCCCCACATCGCATCAGTGATCACTAAACGGGCAGACACATCCGATCAACTGACCAACCCATCAAAGAGACACACGCTAGCCATGAAACCCCAGCCGGCTACTCCCGCGGGGCAGTCGGGCCCGGTCAGATCGTGACCGGGCCGTGGGCGGTGGCGAACTCGACCGAGACCAGGCCCGGTTCCTCATCCTCGATCCAGGTGACGTCGATCTGGTCGAGGGGATGGTCGGCCGGTTCGCCGAGGAACTCGGCGATGGAGGCGGCATCGCCGGCGATGGAGACCCCCTGAATGGTGGTGGAGGTGCGCGGGTCGGCGCTCGGGCGCTCCTCGGTCGGGACCAACCACTGGAGGAAGTAGGGCAGTTGCGGGTCCTCCAGCAGTTCCAGCAGGCCGATCTGCTTCCACCTCAGGTCGAACCCGTCGGGGCGGACACGGTGGCCCTCGGCCGCGGTGCGGCCGTGGCGGGCCTCGATCGGGGCGTTGTCGTCGACGGAGACAACCCAACCCGGCCAGCCGCCGCCCTCGGCGGCGCGGCGCGCGACCGCCTGGCCGAAGGGTGCGCGGTCGGCGGCTGGGTGGTCGAGCGTGGTGACGACCTCGACGTAGGTACCGCCGCTCAGCGGGAGAATGAAATTGCGGGTGCCGAATCGCGGGTGCACGCCCCCGTCGACGAACCCGGCGCCGAGGGCCGATCCGATCCACTGGACGGTCGAGACGAAGCTGTCGCGGGCCACCGCATAGGACACGTGATCAAGTCGCACTGCGCCATCGTCACCCGACAACCCGCACTAATCCCGACGCCACGCCCGCCGCCCCGGCCGCGTCCGCCGTGGATTCAGCCGTGGAGCGGATCGATCACCGTCATCCCGGCGGGGAGGCCCGGTCGAAGCCAGGCAGCAGCGCCGCCGCCTCGTCGAGGCCCACGACCCGCTCGATCAGCCGCTGCGGGGCGAGCCCTGCTGCCCCAGCATTTCGAACCGGCATGCAGCACCATGCGCACCGCACTTCCCGACCGCGTCAACGGCTTCGGCCAGACGAGTGCGGCGCCGCCGCTCTCGAGTCTTGGAGATGCAGGTCTCGTAGGTGGAGCGGGCGCCGTGCTGCGGTTTGGGCAGGGGCCACGTCATCGGGCCTCGCCCTCGTCCTCGGCCTTCTCGGCCAACAGGATCCGGGCCGGTCCGCGGCCCTCACTGCCGAGCTCGCCGCCGAGGTGCTCCAGGACCTCCTCGAAGGTGTCGAACCGGGAGACGGCTGCCTGGATGGCGGGGTGCAAGCTGGAGTCGCGGACCTCCAACCCGAAGACTGCCTGGGTCAACACGCCCGCACTCCCCATAGGTCTGGACACTGAGTCGCTCCGCCCGCAGGTCCCCCGCCGCTGAGCTTGTAGACACACGAGCGCGGGACTTCTTGCAGCACGACGGGGGGAGAGTGGGTGGCGACCACCGCGACGCCGTTGCGTTCGGTCAGCAGGCGCGAGAGCGTCTGGATGAACGAGGCGAGCAGGGGCGGATGCAGATGCGACTCTGGCTCGTCGATGAGAACCAGCGACCGCTCGGCCACGTGCTCGATGAGCGGGGGGGGGGGAAGCGCCTCACCCGTAGTCGGACAAGCACCTCTCGGCGGTGCGTCTCGGTCCGAGCTGCCCGTCCTCGTCAATGCAGTCGGGCCGGACAGACTGGAACACTGGGTCGCCTCGCCTCGCCTCCCTCCGCCCGCGTCCCGTCGTCCCATCCGTCTCAGGGATCGTCCCGTCCGCCACTGGGACGGTGATGCACGCGCCGCGTACGCAGGCATGGAGCCCCGGGCCGGGGGGCGTCCTGGGAGGCCGGTGCCGTCCGATGCCCGGGGTTGGCGCTTCCCGTCCCGCAGGCCGGACTCGGACGGGACGCCCTGAGACAGGTCCGGTTTTGAACGGGCTCTAATTCACACGTAGGTTGGCGATCATGAAGCGGCGCCTCCCCTATCGGGTCGCGGCTTCTTCCCGCCACCGACTGAAAGGTTGACCACAGTGACGAGGACTCTGACTCGCGTCGCCGCCACCTCCGTAGGCCTCCTGCTCGCGGCCGGCACCGCGCTCATCACCGCGCCTTCCGCCTCGGCCCTCACCAGCGGTCGGCAGCACAACGTGGCTTCGGGCAAGTGTTTGGGCATCTACGGGAACGTCAGCAACAACGGCCAGGACGCCATCCAGTGGGACTGTAACAGCAACGCTGACCAGAACTGGGACTTCACCGGTGTCGGGGGCGGCTACTACCGGCTCAAGAACGGGAACGGCAAGTGCCTCGGCATCTGGGCGTCCACCGGCGTGGCGATCCAGTGGGACTGCAACTACAACGCCGACCAGAAGTGGTACATCGACTCCACCGGCGGCTCGGCGCAGTTGAGGAACGGGAGCGACTGGAACAAGTGCCTCACCATCTCCGGCAGCGGTAACGGCGCCAGGGCTGTGCTGGCGAGCTGCAACCACCAGACCAACCAGCTCTGGTACTGATTCCGAATGGTCTGAGGGCTGGATAGCGATGGCCGGGGAGTTCCGCTCTCCGGGCCACCGCCATTACGCCAGGCTGCTCTACGGCGACAGCCACCCCGACGAGGCGCTGCACTGGCCTCTCCACGGCCGTGCTGGTACCGCTCGGCGTAGCCGACGAGGCGGCCGTCTCGGTCCAGATCGAGCAGGCCCGCGGGGCCATCGCCGATTTCTTCAACTCCGCTACTCCCAGGATCTTTGGCACCGAGCTCGACTCCGTGGACATGGTTGACCTGCTGTCCCAGCCTGAGGCCAAGCAACTGCTCCGTGACGCGCAGACGCATGCCGACATCGGCGACTGTGCCCAAGCCATGGCTGGCCTCTCCCCGGCATTCGAGGCGCTGCCCAGGGTCAGCCAGATGGTCGCCCTTCAACTTCGGCGAGAAGCTGTCGCATTTCGATGAGCCTCGCGTACGTCCCACGGACTTCACCGGTCGCCTCGCGGAGATCGGCAACCTTATGGAAGTCGCCCAGGAAGCTCTCGGGGCCATCAGCCTCGGCATCGACTACGCGATCAGGCCCGCTTCCGCATCCTGACCCCCAGGTGCCACCTACGGGGACAGCAGCAAGCGATACATCGTGGGGAGAACCCTGGAGGGAACGACTCCCGACGACTACGACTGGGCGCTATCGCGCAGGCGCTGGCCAGCGACCCGCGGATCCTGCTCTGCGATGAGCCGCTGCTCTCCCTCGACCTGCAGCACCAGCGCATCGTCACCGCACTGGTGGACCGGCGGCGCCGCTCCGCCGGTACCGCCGTCGTCTTCGTGACGCACGAGATCAACCCGGTCCTGGATCTTGTGGACCGGGTGCTGTACCTGGCCCCGGGCGGGTTCCGGATAGGACCGCCGGACGAGGTGATGACCACCGCCGCCCTGTCGGTCTCTACGGGACCGAGGTGGACGTCCTTCGCGTCCGCGGCCGCATCGTCGTCATGGGGGCACCCGACGCGGCCACCGTTCACCACCATGGCAACGAGGCGAACGGGGGCGAACGGCCGTGACGGGACGCCTGCCCTGCGCCAACGGGGAAGACGGCGGCCTCTGGCAGCAGATCTTCAACTTCGACGACTACGGCGACCTACTGGCCCTCGCCCACAACTCGCTGCTGGCCGGGGTCCTGCTGGGCCTGGTGGGCGGGCTGGTCGGGGTGTTCGTCATCATGCGCGACCTGCCGTTCGCGGTGCATTGGGATCAGTGAGCTGTCCTTCGCCGGTGCGTCGGCCGCGCTGCTGATGGGGGTGAACATCGTCGCCGGGTCCATCGTGGGGTCCCTGGTGGCAGCGGCCGCGATCGGAATCCTGGGTGTCCGTGCCCGTGACCGGAACTCGGTCATCGGCATCATCATGCCGTTCGGGCTCGGCCTGGGTG
>NZ_JBHWJJ010000151.1:0-19782 GCF_042732005.1 Streptomyces sp. NPDC059851
GCCGCGAACCGGCGGGTGCTCCCGCCGGTTCGCGGCGTCCAACCGGTGGTGACGGCCGCCCGGCGAAGCGGTGGGCGGCCGCCCGGCATCAGGCGGGGTCCGGGACGAGGCCGTCCGCGATCAAGCCGGCGAGCACCGCCTCGCCGAGGGTGTGCACGGCGGACTGCGGCCGGACCATGACGGTGAACTCCTTGATCCGGCCGTCCTCGGCGAAGTGCAGCAGGTCGATCCCGTGGACCTCGCGGCCGTTGACGGTCGTCCGGAAGAGCAGCACGGCGGACGGGGCCTCGCCCCCGTCCGTGCTGGTCTCGGCGGCGCCTTCGAAGCGGCCGATGTAGCGGAAGTCCTCGAAGGTCCGCAGCAGGACACCGAGGAGCCCCAGCACCATCGGCCGGCCCTCGAACGGCGTGAACTTCACCGGGCTGAACAGGCGGACGTCCTCGGTGAACAGCTCCTCCACGGCTGCGAGGTCGCGGCTGTCTACGGCAGCGCGGAAACGATCGGCTGCGTTCATGGCTCCTCCGGCTCCTCGGTACTCGGATGCCCGGGCACTCGGGTCGGGTACTCGGGTCGCGGTACTCAGTTGTTACTCAGAAATCTGAGTAGTCAGATTCTTGAGTATCATGGCGAGCGCGGCCCTGCCCAGAGGGCGGCACCGAGGCACCGAGGAGACGGAGGCGGTCCCATGGCCTTGCGCCACGCCGTGCTGGCGGCTCTGCTCGACGCGGAGCTGAGCGGCTACCAACTGGCCAAGTCCTTCAGCGTGGGCGTCGCGAACTTCTGGCACGCGCTGCCCCAGCAGCTCTACGCCGAGCTGGCCCGACTGGAGAAGGAGGGCCTGGTCGCCGGGCGGGAAGTGATCCAGGACACCCGCCCCAACAAGCGCCTGTTCACGGTCACCGGCGCGGGCCTCGCCGAGCTGGAGCGGTTCACGCAGGCCACCGCCAAACCCTCTTTCATGCGCGACGACCTCGTGGTCAAGGTGCATGCCGCCGACCGCGTCGACACCGGAGCGCTCCTCGCGCAGCTCGCCGAACGCGCCGAGGTCGCCCGCGCCAAGACCGTCCTCTTCGGCCAGCTGCTGGAAAAGATGCGCGGCAGCCGCAGCGAGGAGGAGTTCCTCCAACACGGCGAGCGTGTCGGCCCGTACCTGACCTGCCTCGCCGGGATCGCCTACGAGCAGGCCAACGAACAGTGGTGCGAGCGCACCATCACCGTCCTCGCGGAGAGGGGAGCCACCCGTGCCCGCCGCCAGCCCTGAGCCGCACCCCGGACGGCCGGGAGAGCAGCCGCACGAGCGGTACGAGCGCTACGTCGCCCTGGGGGACAGCCAGACCGAAGGCCTCGGCGACGGCGACGACGCCACCGGGCTGCGCGGCTGGGCCGACCGCCTCGCCGAGCAGCTGGCCCGCCACCACCCCGGCCTCCAGTACGCCAACCTCGCGGTCCGCGGCCGCCTCGCCGGGCAGGTGCGGGCCGGGCAGCTGGCCCCCGCCCTCGCGCTGCGCCCCGACCTGGCCACCGTGGTCGCCGGGGTGAACGACCTGTTGCGGCCCCGGTTCGACGCCGACGAGGTGGCCGGCCACCTGGAGGCGGCCTTCGCCGCGCTCACCGCCCAGGGAGCCCGGGTGGCCACCGTGACCTTCCCCGACGTTTCCCGCATCACACCGCTCGCCCGCCCGCTCGCGCCCCGCGTCACCGCCCTGAACCAGCGGATCCGCGAGGCCGCCCACCGCCATGGCGTCGCCGTCGCCGAGACCGCCCACCACCCGGTGGTCACCGACCCGCGCCTGTGGAGCCCGGACCGGCTGCACGCCAGTCCCCTCGGACACGCGCGGATCGCCGCCGCCGTCGCCCAGGCGCTCGCCCTCCCCGGCAGCGATGCTTCCTGGACCAACCCCCTCCCGCCCGTACCGCCCGTGACGCGCAGTCAGGCCGTCGCCGAAGAACTCCGTTGGGCCGCCGGCTTCCTGGGGCCCTGGGTGCTGCGGCGCGTGCGCGGCCGCTCCTCCGGCACCGACCGCACCGCCAAACGCCCACGACTCCTTCCGGTGTGACCGGCACCGTGCGCGGGTCGGGGAGGGGGCCGCGGCTGTGACCGGAGAAAAAGTGGGGTGACCTGCTCCGGAGTAGCTGTTAGGTTCCTCGTGTGCCGAAGCTGAATCAGATCATCGCCGTTGAAAAGGGCGTCAAGTCCAAGTCCCTTCAGGAACTGACCCAGGCCCACCACGACATCCAGAAGCCCGCTCTCCTCGCCGGTATCGCGCGGACCTACCAGCCCAAGGACGAGGAGGGCGAGCAGCTGCCGCCCGAGTCCACGCGGGTCCAGGTCAAGGCCGAGGACGTGCTGCGTGCGACGGCGGCGACCCTGACGCGACTCTTCGACGTCACCGCGACGAAGGACTGGGCGAACCGTACGGCGGCCGCGGACGTCGTCGTCGACGGAACGGTTCTGCTGCCCCAGGTCCCGGTCCCGTACCTGCTCTTCCTGGAGAAGCAGCTCACCGACCTGCACACCTTCGTCCGGAAGCTCCCGGTGCTCGACTCCTCGGAGTCCTGGACCCTCGACCCCTCGACGGACGCCTGGAAGACCGACGCGGTCCGCACGATCCGCACGAAGAAGGTGCCGCGCAACCACGTCAAGGCGGAGGCGACGGACAAGCACCCGGCGCAGGTCGAGGTGTACTACGAGGACGTCGCCGTCGGCTACTGGACGACCGTGAAGTTCTCCGGCGCCCTCCCGGCCCGGCGCGTGAACGAGCTCCTGGACCGGGTGGAGAAGCTCCAGCAGGCCGTCAAGTTCGCCCGTGAGGAAGCCAACGGCGTCGACGTCACCGACCAGAGGGTCGGCGATGCGGTGTTCGGCTACCTGTTCGGGTAACCTCAAGACTCCCTCCTTTTGAGCGGGGAGGGTGCGCGTGAAGCGCAAGCTGAAACTGAAGTTGAAGCTGACCGTGGGGTAACGGTTGGGGGTTCGAATCCCTCCCCCGGCACACGAGCCGGGGTGGCCCAAGTGGTAGAGGCGGCCCCGTAAATCTCAGATTCTCGCTCCAGTCTCAGTATTCGCCGCCGAACACCGGATCGACCGAGCGTGGACGATCATCGATGGATGGGGGTTCAAGTCCCCTCTGTGCCTCTTCGTGGCGCGGTAGTTCAAAGGTAGAACACATCGATCTCAGAATGATCCGCGACTCTTAAACGCCGCCGGTGTGCGCAATTGGGTGGCACACAGGAGCCCGGGAGCTGGACATACTCCCGGGCTCCGTCACACGTGCCGGGGCGGTCGCCCCGTGGAACGGCCCGGCCCCGTCGCGGAATCGGTTCAACCGGCCCGGTGGTGGACGCTGCGCTGCCCGGGGACCGTCTTCAGCCGGGGCGCATCCGTTGCCGGTCCCTCGGGGTCGGGGTTGCGCCGGACCGGCGCCGCCGGCGCCACCGCGAGGAGGGCGATGCAGCCGAGGACCGCGACGAGGATGAGCACCGTGACAAGGGTCATGTTCTTGCCTTTCGCCGGGTACTGAGTGCCTGTCACCAGCTGGTGTAACCGGAATGACGAGCGATAAACACGAAGCGTAGTGACACTTCCGGGTCATGCGCTGCCCGGTCCCTCATTCCGTCAGGTCCCGTACGTAGTCGACACCGGCGAGCGGTCCCCGCAGCACCTCCGGCGGCACCTCCAGCAGCTCCACCAGCTCCGCCGCGTACGGGACCAGCCGGCCGCACGTCGCGGTCAGCTCGCGGCCCAGGCCCGCCGCAGTCGCAGGGGAGAGCAGCCCGGCGGCCGCGTACCAGTCCGCGTGCGGCAGTACGGCCTCCAGCCCCAGCAGGCGGTACAGCCCGGCCCGTACCCCCTCCTCCGCCCCGGCCGGCCCGCCGCCCGGCTCCGGCCGCCACTGCGCGGCCAGCACCTGCATCGTCACGCGCGCCCGGTGGGCCTCCGCGAACGCCTGCGCCGTGTCCAGGTGCGCGTGCCAGGCCTCCGAGGGCTCCTCCCCGGCCTCGGCCGCGACCCGGAAGGCGGCCGCGAGCCGCTCGTACAGCGCCCGCTCCCGGGCCGCCAGGAGCAGGGGCCAGTCCGGCTGCCCGTCCCCGTGCCCGTCCCCGGGCGCCCCGCCGGCCGCGTCCCGCGCCGCGGGCGGCGGTTCGTACGCGTCCCCGGTCACCATGTGCCATGCGGCGTCGAGCAGGATCAACTGGTTGTCGCCGCCCGCCGCGTGGAAGGCGGAGGTGAGCGCCTGGTACTCGATCAGCCGGTTCTCCGAGAAGAAGCCCGCAGCCCCGCAGGCCGCCCGGCAGCGTTCCACCGCCTCGTGGGCCAGCCGGTCCACCGCCACCTTCACCTGCGCGAGTTCCCCCATGACCGCCGGCGGCAGCCCCCGCCCCCGGCCGCCGCCGGGGGGTATCCGCCAGCTCACCTCCGTGACCTGCCGGGCCACCACCGTCGCGGCCAGGGCGCGCGCCGCCGCGCCGAACAGCAGCCGCTGCTGGTTGGGCCGCTGCAGGGCGTGTGCGACGGCACCCCAGCGGTCCACCGTGCGCCGCCGCGCGGCGTGCGGCAGCGCGAGGGCGACACCCGCCCGGGCCACCGCTGCGAGCCCCGCCGTCACCGCCCCCCACGCGAAGCGGCTCCAGCCGGTGCTGCGGGCCGTGCGCAGCCGGGGATCGCCCAGCGGATCGTGGAACTCCCCGCCCGCGGACACGGCGGCCCCGTCGGCGAGCCAGCGGTGGTACGGCACGCGCACCCCGTCGAACCGCACCGCCGCGTAGTCGAGCGGCAGCAGCGAGGTCCGCGGCCTCGGCGTGATCGCGATGCCGTCCGCCGGATCCCCGCCACCGCCGCGCAGCGGTACGAGGAACAGGTGCGTGCCGTGGTCGGTGCCCGACACCCGCAGCCGCGCGCTGACCACGGCCAGCCGGGCCAAACCCGGCATGCCCACGTTGGGCGGGTACTTGGCCGCCGCCGCATCCGGGGAGGTGAGCACGAACTCGCGCGTTACCGGGTCGTACACGGCCTCGGTGCGGATCGCGGTGCTGCTGCTCCCCAGTCCCACCTCGGTCATCAACGCCGCCCCGACCGACCGTCCGGAGGCCAGCTCGGCCACGTCCTCGGCCGAGGCCCCGTGGTCGAGCGCGGGCCCGAGGGTCATGCACTGGTGCAGGAACAGGACGTGGAACAGGGCGGGGTCGACCATGGCCGTCAACTCCAGGAGCGAGCGCAGCCGTGCCCGCTCCGCCGGCCCGCCGGCGAGCAGCGGCACCGGCGAGCCGATCCGGTCGTGGAGGTGGCGCAGCCGCTCGTACGTCCCGACCCACGGCTGCGCCGATCGCGGGGTGCAGTCGTCGAAGATCGGGTCCTCGAACAGCTTCGGGAGGTCCGGGTCGATCACCGTGCGGTCTCCTGCTTCTCCTCGGTGCGGTCATGGTCCCGGTACTGGTCCACGGGGTCGGCGCGGGTGGGGTCGTACGCGTACCGGTCGTGCTCCCAGGCGTCGATCGCCGCGGCGATCTCCGCGGCGTGGTTCTCCATCATCGTGAAGTGGTCCCCGGGCACCTCGCGGACCGTGTGCGGCAGCCGCCAAGCGACGGGCCGACCGATCGGCTCCCGGGCACGGAGCAGCAGGGCGGGCGCGGGCACGTCGAGCGGCTCGGGCCGCCAGCCCCGCAGGATCCGCAGGTAGCGGCCCGTCGCGGTGAGCCGGTTGGTGCCGATCTCCCCGTTCCCGTCCGAGGCGCGCTGACGGCGCTCGGCCGCCGCGAGCAGCAGCGACAGGTCATCGGACGGTGCGGCCCCCTCGTGCCAGGGCGTGTCGATCAACACGAGTCCGGCCACCGGGCGTCCCTGCCGGGCGAGTTGCGCGGCGACCGCCCATGCGATCCACCCGCCGGACGAGTGCCCGCACAGCAGGACCGGCCCGTCGTCCGCACGCTGCGCGAGCGCCCCGAGATGGACGTCCACCAGCGCGCCGAGGTCGGCGGGCAGCGCCTCGCCCGGCCCGAACCCGGGCTGCGGCAGTGCCAGTACGCCGCGCCGCCCGGCGAACTCGGCGGCCAGTCGGGCGTATTCGTGCGGTCCGCCCGTCGGCACCAGTGACGGCAGGCACACCAACGCGGGCACCGCACCGCTGCCGTCACCGCCGCCGGCGAGCCGTACGGGCCGCTGCACCCGGCCGGGGGCCTCCGCCGCGGTGAACGACGGCCGCAGCAGGGAAGCGGTCGCCACCAGTTCCACGGCCACCGCACCGCGGCCGTCCGCCGAGGCCTGCCGGAACAGCTGCGACAGCCCGTCGGGCAGCGGGCCGCCGGGCACCCGGTTCGGGTGCGGGGCCCGGTCCCGGTCGGGGGCCGGGGCCGGCCGCGGGTCGTCGGCGGCCACCACCGGGGCCGTGCCGGACGCCGGTGGGGCGTCCTCCGGCCGGTTGGGCCGGTCCAGTCCGTCCCACAGGTGGCCGGCGAGCCCGCGCGCGGTCGGGTGGTCGAAGACCACGGTCGAGGGCAGGGCCAGGTCCAGGGCGCGGGAGAGCCTTCCCCGGAGCTCCACCGCGGCCAGCGAGCCGGCCCCGAGCTCCAGGAAGGGCCGGTCGGGGTCCACGGAGTCCGCATCACCGTAGCCGAGCACCGCCGCCGCGGACTCCCGTACCAGCGACAGCAGTGCGTCCGCGTCGAGCGGCTCCGCCGCCGGGACGGGCCCCGCCGCCCCGTCCGGCGGCGCAGCCCCGTACCCGGACCCGGCCGGACGTGCCGCAGGTCGGGCGGACAGCCAGTACCGACGGCGTTGGAAGGGATAGGTGGGCAACACGTCGGCCCGGACCGGCCGGGACCCCACGGACACGGCCGACCAGTCGACCCCGACGCCCTGCACCCAGGCCTCGGCGGCCGACAGCAGCAGGCGCCGCACGCCGCCCTCGCCGCGCCGCAGGCTGCCCGTGACCAGGGCGGGCACACCCACCTGCTCCGCCGTCTCCTGGACCGCGTACGTGAGGACGGGGTGCGGGCCGACCTCGACGAAGGTCCGGAAGCCCGCCTCCAGCAGCGTGGCCACGGCGGGCGCGAAGGCCACCGGGCTGCGCAGGTTCCGGTACCAGTACTCCGCGGTGAGCTCCTGCCCGGTGAGCCAGGCCCCGTCGACGGTGGACAGGAACGGTGTCGACACCGCACCCGGCAGGGTCCCGGCCAGGTCCTCGGCCAGTACGGCCTCCAAGGGCTCCACGGCCGCGCAGTGCGAGGCGTAGTCGACGGCCACCTTGCGCGCCCGTACCCCCTCCGCGGCCAGTTCCGCCAGCAGCGCGTCGACCGCCCCGGGGTCCCCGGCGACCACGGACGCGCGCGGGGCGTTCTCCGCGGCGACGGACAGCGTCGGCCCGTTCCGCCCGGCCAGCCGGTCCGCCAGCTCCGGCCCGGGCAGGGACACGGCGGCCATCGCCCCGGCGGGCAGACCGCGTACCGCGCGGGCGCGCAGGGCCACGATCCGGGCGGCCTGCGGCAAGGTCAGCGCGCCCGACACGTACGCGGCGGCGATCTCGCCCTGCGAGTGGCCGAGCACCGCGTCCGGTTCGACCCCGTACGAGCGCCACAGCGCCGTCAGCGACACCATCATCGTGAACAGGGCCGTCTGCGCGACGTCGACCCGGGTCAACGGCGGTCCACCGGCGTCGCCGCGCAGCACCGCCAGGACCGACCAGTCCACGTACGGGGCGAACGCCTCGTCGCAGGCCGCCGCGGCCTCGGCGAAGACGGGGGAGTCCCGTAGCAGTTCGGCACCCATGGCCTCCCACTGGGAGCCCTGGCCCGGGAAGACGAACACCGTCCGGCCGGTCCCCCCGGCCGGCAGCACCCCGGTGACGAGGTCGGGGTTCTCCCGGCCGGCCGCCAGGTCCGCCAGCCCGGCGCGCAGCCGTGCCGCCCGGTCCGCCCCGTGCACCCCGTCCGCCACGACGACGGCACGCCGCCGGAAGGCGGGGTCGTTCGGGGCGCGGTGCACGGCCAGGGCGCGGCCCATTTCCTCCGGACCGGCCCCCGCAGCCGCCTGCCCGAGCCGGGACGCCAGATCGCGCAGCCCGGGTCGGTCCTTCGCGGCCAGGACCCAGGGCACCGCTGCTTCGGCCGCCACCGGAGTCGGAGCCGGGGTCGTCGCCGGATCCGCAGTCGTCGCCGGCTCCGGAGCCGGGTCGGCCGTCGGCGTGGTGTCCTCGGCCGCCGGCTCCTGCAGGATCACGTGCGCGTTGGTTCCGCTGATCCCGAACGCCGAGACGCCCGCCGTCCGTGGGCCGCCGTCCGCGGGCCGCGGCCACGGCCGGGGCGCGTGGAGCAACCGCACGCCGCCCGCCTCCCAGTTCACGTGCGGGGTCGGCTCCTCGGCGTGCAGCGACCGCGGCATCTCCGCGTGCCGCAGCGCCAGGACCGCCTTGATGACGCCGGCGACCCCCGCCGCGGCCTGCGTGTGGCCGATGTTCGACTTGAGCGAGCCCAGCCACAGCGGCCGTTCCGCGTCGCGGCCCCGACCGTACGAGGACAGCAGGGCCTCCGCCTCGATGCGGTCGCCGAGCGGGGTTCCCGTCCCGTGCGCCTCCACCAGGTCCACGTCGGCCGGCGTGAGGCCCGCGTCGGCCAGGGCCAACCGCACGACATCCCGCTGGGCGGGGCCGCTCGGCGCGGACAGCCCGTTGCTGGCCCCGTCCTGGTTGACCGCCGAGCCGGACAGCACTGCCAGGACGGGCCGGCCCGCCCGGCGGGCGTCCGACAGCCGCTCCAGTACGAGGATCCCGGCGCCCTCCGACCAGCCGGCCCCGTCCGCCGAGGCGGAGAACGCGCGGCAGCGGCCGTCCGGGGACAGGGCGCCCTGCCGGCTGAAGTCCACGAATGACGCCGGGGTCGACATCACCGTCGCCCCGCCGGCCAGCGCCAGCGAGCACTCGCCCCGCAGCAGTGCCTGTCGTGCCAGGTGCAGGGCCACCAGGGAGGCGGAGCAGGCCGTGTCGACGGTGATCGCCGGCCCGGTCAGCCCGAGGGTGTAGGCGATGCGCCCGGCCGCCACGCTGGAGGCGTTGCCCGTCAGCAGCAGCCCGTCGTGCAGGGCGGGCGCCTCCTGGAGGCGGGGCGCGTAGTCGGAGGACATCAGCCCGACGAACACGGCGGCGGGGGAGTCGCGCAACGCGGACGGTGGGATCCCGGCCCGTTCCAGTGCCTCCCAGGTGGTCTCCAGCAGCAGCCGCTGCTGCGGGTCCATGGCCAGGGCCTCGCGGGGCGACAGGCCGAAGAACTCCGCGTCGAAGTCCGCGGCGCCCTCCAAGAAGCCGCCGTGGCGCACGTACGAGGTGCCGGGCCGGTTCCGGTCGGCGTCGTGGAGGTGGTCGAGGTCCCAGCCGCGGTCCGCCGGGAAGGGCCCCACGGTCTCGTCGCCCTCGACCAGCAGGCGCCACAGGTCCTCGGGCGAGGCGATGCCGCCGGGGAAGCGGCAGCCGATGCCGACCACGGCCACGGCGTCCGCCTCCGTGCCCCCTGCGGCCCCTACCGGGCCCGTGACCGGGCCGGGGACCGCCGCGGGTGTCCCGGCGGCGCTTCCCGCCGCCCCGGTCGCGAGGCCCACCAGGTGTCGGGCCAGGTGCCCGGGCGTCGGATGGTCGAACACCGCCGTCGTGGACAGCGCCATCCCGGTACGCTCCCCGAGCCCGGACGCCAGGCGCACCGCGCCCAGCGAGTCGAGGCCGGCCGAGCGGAAGCTCACCCCGGTGTCCGCCTGCGCCAGCCGGGCACCGCCCACTGCCGCCGCCTGCTCCCGCACCAGCGCCAACGCCGCGTCCAGGGCGGCCCGTTCGGGCAAACCGGCGATCCGCTGCGCCCAGGACGGAACCGCCTCCCGGGCCGGCTGCGCCAGCAGCGCCGCCAGCCGGCCGCGGGCGACCTTCCGCGTCGGGGTGACGGGAACGGCGTCCACGACCACGAGTTCCAGCGGCCACTTGTACGCGGCGACGCCCCGGGCCGCGAGGTGCGCCCGCACCTCCTCCAGGGTGAGCCGGGCACCGGGCCTCAACTGGGCCAGCAGCACCGGGTATTCGCCGAGCCGCTCGTCGGCCCGCCCGGCGACCGCCGCGTTCGCCAGCTGCGGCAGGTCGGCGAGCAGCGCCTCCACCTCGGACGCGCTGAACTTCAGCCCGCCGACGTTGATCCGCTCCGCCTGCCGGCCCCGGTAGCCGATCGTCCCGTCCTCGTACCGGCACGCCAGGTCGCCGGTGCGCAGCCAGCCGTCGGCGGTCATGGCCGCGGCGGTGGCCTCCGGGTCGGCGAGGTAGCCGCGGAACAGCGACGGCCCCCGGAACTGGAGCTCCCCGGTCTCCCCGGCCGGGCACGGGGCGCCGTCCTCGCCGACGACCCGGACCCGGCCCTCGCCCACCGGCCGCCCGATGCTGCGGGCGGCGACCTCCGGCGGGTCGTCGGGGGCGGTGCTCAGACCGGCCCCGACCTCCGACATGCCCCACTGGACGACGGTCGCGGCGCCCAGGATCCGGCGCACGCCGGCCACCAGCGCCGCCGGCACGGCCGCCCCGCCCGTCCGGACCTCCCGCAGCGCGGCCACCGGCCCGGGGGTCTCCGCCTCCACCAGGTCGCGCAGCTGGGCCGGTACGGCGAACAGCACGCTCGCCCGGGTCGCGGCCGCCAGCTCGCGGAAGGCGTCGGCGTCCCAGCGGGGCAGCAGCGCCTGCCGGCCGCCGGCGATGAGGGAGAGGTGCACGGAGAACAGGCCGAACAGGTGCGTGAAGGGGCTCGCACAGACGAGTACGTCCTCGGCGGAGGACCGGCCCTCGACGGCGGTGACTGTGGCGTTGCCGAGCAGGCCGCCGTGCGTGTGGATGCAGATCTTGGGGCGGGCGGAGGTGGTGCCCGAGGACGGCATGAGCACCAGCGGCATGTCGGGGGTGACCTCGACGGGGTGTGGGGCGAGCCCGCGCCGTTCCCGTACGAGCTCCTCGTACGAGCCGGGCCCGGGCCCGGCCGGCGGGGCTTCGGGACCGACCGGGATCAGGAACTCCAGGGCGGGCAGCTCCGTCCGGGCGGGCGGCTGGGCGGCGGCCGGGAGGATCAGGGCCCGTGCCGCGGTGCGCTGCAGCAGGGCGGCCACCTCGCGGGTGCCGAGCGTGCTGTGCAGGGGCAGGAGCACCGCGCCGACGGCGGCGATGCCCACGTGCGCGACCAGGAAGGCCCAGGAATTGGGCAGTTGGGCGGCCACCACGTCGCCGGGCCGGATCCCCAGGTCCTGCAGGGCGCGGCCGAACGCGTCGGCGTCCGTGCGCCAGTCCTGCCAGGACCGGTTGTCGTCCGCATCCGGGGCGACCACGGCGGTGTCGTCGCCGCGGGCCGTGACCGCGGCCGCGAACACCTCCGGCAGGGTCGGCCGGGGGGTCGTCCAGCCGTCGGGGCCGTCCGGTGCGGGCGTGGTCAGGTAGTCGTGGGCGTGGAGGGCCATCTACGCGTGCTCCGAACGGGTAGGGGCGGGCAGGGTGGTGGTGGGGCGGCGGCGGGCCCGCAGTAGCGACCCGTCGAGCGGCAGGGGCAGGCTGTCCACGAGGTCGAACCCGGCCTCGGCGAGCAGACTGCGGTAGTGGTCGAGGGTCCGCTCGCGGCCGCCGACGTTGCACAGCATGTGCAGGTTCCAGGCCACGGCCAGGGATTCGGTGCCGTCCGCGGGCAGGAGCCTTTCGAGGACCAGGAGTTCGGCCTCCGCGGGCATCGCGTCGGCGCACCTGCGTAGGATGTCCAGGCAGCGCCCGTCGTCCCAGTCGTGCAGCACGCGGGAGAGGACGTAGACGTCCCCGCCGCCGGGCACGGACCGGGTGAAGTCGCCCGTGACGAAGGTGCACCGGTCCGCGGCCCCCGCCCGTGCCAGCCGCGCCCGCGCCGCGGCCACCACGTGCTCCCGTTCCAGCAGCACACCGCGCAGCCGGGGCGCAGCACCCAGGATCTGCGCCATCAGCTCGCCGTTGCCGCCGGCCACGTCCACGACCACGTCGACCCCGGGCCGGTCGACGACCGCCGGAACCGGGCCGAACATGGGGGAGCTGGCCTGCATCGACTGGTCGAAGACCGTGTCCCAGGGCGGGTTCTGTGCGAACCACGGGAAGTGGTGGGAGCCGAAGTGGTGCAGGAACGCGTCCCCGCCCGTCCGCACCGAGTACAGCAGGCGGCCGAACGACTCGTAGAACGGGCCGCCGTAGATCAGGGCCAGCGGCCGCATCGAGTGCGGGGCGTCCTCGCGCAGGAGCTCGCCGAGCCCGGTGAGCGCGTACGTGTCGCCGTTCGGCCCGTACGGCCCGACCAGCAGCCCGAGCGTCGACAGGTAGCGCAGCAGGCGCCCCAGTCCGTCGGTGTCGGCGCCGACCCGCTCCGCCAGCTCCGCCACCGTGGAGGGGCCCGCGGCGTCGGGGGAGAGCACGTCGAAGACGCCCAGTTCGGCGCCGACGGCGATGGCCTGGGTCTGCCAGGCACCCGTCATCAGCTCCAGCAGCACGCGGGCGGGCTCGCTCCGCACCTGCAGGCGGTGCGCGGAGAGGGCCGCGGCCCGGTGGCCCGGCATGAGCAACTCCAGGCGCCCGTAGGGCGTTCCGCCCGGGGCGGAGGAGCGGAAGTACAGGACCGTGACGTCCTCGTGCGGGTTGTAGCCACCGCCGTCGGGCCGCATGCCCGCCCGCTCGACCAGCAGCTGCCGCAGCCCGGCGAAGACGACCTCGTCGGCGGAGGTGACCCGGAAGGCGACGTGCGCCTCGTTGTGTTCCGCCCGTTCCCGCCGCACCAAGTGGCGCAGGCACACCGCGGACTCGTCCGCCGTGCCGCCACCCGGCCCGGACGCCTCCGGCACGGCCGCCGGCGCTGCTTCCGGCGCTGCTTCCGGCGCGCATTCCGGCGCGGGGAGGCAGAAGACCTCGATCTCGCCCAACTCCCCGTCCCCGGTGCGGACGGCGGCGCGCACGATCGACACCTGCAGTGCCTCCGGCGCGATCCCGTAGCGGGCGCGGAGCCGGTCCCGTACGACGGTACTGGGCATCGGCGCGCCCGCCTTCAGCCCGAGCCCCGCCAGGGCGCGGGGCACGTCCGCCGCCGCCGGCGGGAACACCAGGACGGCCGCGTGCGCGGGCACGCACCACGCGCCCAAGGACTCCCTCTCCCCCTCGCTCAGCGCCGGCGCCAGCGTGCGCAACATCCGGGCGACGGTCCCGGAGGAGCGCACGAGGGCGACGGCCCCGCTGATCGCCGTCAGGTCCGCGGCATCCAAGTCCGCGGCCCCGACCTGCTGTTCCGTCATGCTCTGCCCCTCGGACGGGCGCCCCCCGAAACGGCGCCGGACCAGCGAAACGTATGCTCCGGCAGTCGCCAGGACCCCCAATACCGTGCGGTGTTGTCAGGTCCGACGCCGTAACCCCGTTGCGCGCGGTCGCATGTGACCGGTCCAATTGGTCCGGATCCCGCCGGGAGGAGACGACGGTGACGGCCCTCGCCGAGACCACGGGCGTGCTGCCCGACGCACCGCAACTCCTTCGCGGCGACGACGAGAACAGGGTGCTGCTCGGCCTCCTGCCCGCCCTGCTGCCGGTCCTCGGCGCGGTCCTGCTGCTCCTCTCCGCCGTGCTCTCGACCCTCGTCGCCTTCGTCACCGGCCTGCTCGGAGGCAGCGGCGAGGGGACCGGGCCGGGCTCCTTCT
Organism: Streptomyces sp. NPDC059851; assembly: GCF_042732005.1. Lineage (NCBI taxonomy): Bacteria > Bacillati > Actinomycetota > Actinomycetes > Kitasatosporales > Streptomycetaceae > Streptomyces > Streptomyces sp. NPDC059851. Next base: position 13,688 of record NZ_JBHWJJ010000151.1, read on the forward strand.
GGGGGCCCGGCATCGGCCCGCTCCTCTCCACCGCCTGCGGGTTCGTCGTCCTGGGCGCGGCCGCCGTGGCCGTGGACGCCTGGCGGACCGGGGCGGCGCCAGGGCCCGGGCGGGGGTTCCGGCCGTTCGGCGCCCGCCGCGCGTTGAACGGCAACCGCGGGCGCAGGAACGGACGTCCGACTTCGCGGGGGTGGTGTGCATGACCGGAGCGGGTACGGGATCAGGATCAGGATCGGGGTCGGGGTCCGGGTCGGGTTCAGGGCCGGCTCCGGGACCGGCGCCGGGGTCCCGGGCGGGGGCGTGGGTGTCGGCCGCCGCGGTGCCGCTCCTCGCCGCGGGGGCCGTCTACGGCTGGGCCCACTGGTGCTTCACCGGGACTTCCGCACCGTCCACCGGCATCGCGTTCGCGGGCGGCGGGACACTGATCGCCCTGGTCTGCGCCGTCTACTGGACGGTCGTCGAAGGCACCCGCGGGTTCTTCGGAGCGCTCGTGCTGGCCCTGGCACTGCTGGCGACCGTGGCCGCCGCCGACCGGGTGGCGGCCCGCAGCGAGGTCGCCCTCTGCGTCGTCCGCGCGGTCGACAGCACCGTCCAGCAGTCGTACGGCGAGGGCGGCCCCGAGCCGAAGACCGTCCACCGCCACACCCTGGACTGTCCCGGCGGGTACCCGTCCGAGCTGAAGGACGACCGGCGCGCCGCCCCGGCCGGAGGGGAGGTCCGCGTCGCCTACGACCCGCGCCGGCGGGTGGCGCCGGAGGTCGAGGGCCGCACCTCGCCGTGGGCCTCGACCGTGTGCGCCCTGCTGCTCCTCGGCGTCGCCACGGTGATCGCCGCGAGCCGACGGCGTGCGGAGGTCCCGGACGCCTGACGGGCGGCCGGGCGGGCGGCCGGGCGGGCGGGTGGGTTTGCCGCTGGGGCGCCGGGGCAGGCGCGGGCCGTGAGCGTTCCGCCACTCAGGAGTGTCGTCATGAATGCGAACACTGCCCCGTCGGACCCGGACGCCGCGGACCTCCCGGACGCCCCGCCCCGGGCGCCGGGCTCGCCGCCCTCGTCCGACCCGCCGAAATCCCCCGACCTGCCGCCACCTCCCGACGCCCCGTCGGAACAGCCGGAGCCGGCCCCGCCGCCGGAGCCCGGCCGTGAGCCCGCTCGGGAGCCCCGGCCGGACGAACCACCCGACTGACCCCTCGCCCGTATTCCGCGTCCCCGTCCGGCCCGGTCGGGCAGGATGCGGACATACGATCGAGGGGAACCCGATGACCGACCCGAACGTCCTGAACGACGCGCACACCGCGCACACCGCGAACGACGCGCACACCGCGAACGACCCGAACGACCCGAACGGCCCGGCCGCTGCGGCCGGGACACCGGTCCCGCCCCCATATCCCGTCCGGACCGCGCGACTCGCGCTGCGGCCCGTGCGCGCCGACGACCTCGACGCGATCCACGCCCACCGGTCCCTCCCCGAGGTCGCGCGGCACCTCCCGCACGCACCGCACACCCGCGAGGACACACGACAGACCCTGGAGCGCATGATCGCCGGAGAGGCGCTCGCCGAGCCCGGCGACTGGCTCGACCTGGCGGTCGAGACCGGGGACGGGCGGGTCGTCGGCGAGGTCCTGCTCAAGCGGGACGGACGGGCCCCGCGGACCGGCGAGATCGGCTTCGTCTTCCACCCGGACGTGCACGGCAGCGGGATCCCGACGGAGGCCGTCACGGTCGCCCTGGAGCTGGCCTTCGACACCTTCGCATGGCACCGGGTCTTCGGCGTCTGCACCGTGCAGAACACGGCGTCGGCGGCGCTGATGCGCCGCGTCGGCATGCGCCACGAGGCCGTCGCCCGCCAGGACGTCCACCGCAAGGGCTCCTGGCACAGCACCTCGCAGTTCGCCGTCCTCGCCGCCGAATGGCGCCGGGGCGGGCCGCGCCCGGCGGACGAGAAGGCCGTCGACGGGCTCACCGCACAGTTCTACGCGGCCTTCACCCGCAGCGGGGGAGGGCCGGTCGTGCTGGACGCCGCCCGCGCGGTGCTCGCACCCGATGCGGTGATCGAGCGGGTGGCCGAGGACGGCTCCGTCCACCGGATGGACGTGGACGCCTTCCTCGAACCCCGCGAGGCGCTGCTCAACGGGGCGGAACTGACCGACTTCACCGAGGTCGAGGTCGCCGCCACGACCCTGGTGGCGGACGGACGCGCAACCCGCTCCGGCCAGTACTTCAAGTGGGGTGTGCGGGACGGCGTCCCCTTCTCCGCCTGGGGCCGCAAGACCTTCCGGTTCGGCACCGCGTCCGGCACCTGGCGCATCGAGTCCTTCACCTGGACCGACGAACCCGAGACGGCGGTCGACGCCTGAACCGCCGGGGTGCCCGGGCCCCCGGCGGCCCGCGCCGGCCCGGGGCACCCGGCCCCCGCCCGCACCTACCGCGTGGGGGCGGGGGACGGCAGCCCCCGGCCGCGCCGCTACTGCTTGTTCTTCGACAGGTCTTCCTGGAAGGCCTTGGCGCACGTCGGGCCGTTGTCCGTGGCGACGAACTGGACGACCAGCAGCGCCCCGGCCTTGCCCGCGTGGCTCGCCTTCACCGTCCAGCCGCTCTTGTCGAGCGACTTGATCACCGATCCCTGCTGGTCGAGGGTCCGCGACTCCTTCCAACCGCCCTTGGCCAGGGCGGCGACCGTGTCGTCGTAGGACTTCTTCGAGTCGGTGGCCTTCTTGGCGTCGGCCACCCAGGAGACCATGCAGGACTTGAGGTTCGCCGGCACGTCGTCCCCGGACTTCTGCGCGTAGCCGGCCCCCGTGGCCGCGGTGTCGATCTCCTTCTTCACCGCCGCGGCGTCCAAGGTCCCGCCCGACTCCTTGCCCGTCGCCGGGGCGGAAGCCGGGGCCGGGGAACCGGACGTGGCCGCCCCCGCCCCCTTGCCCTGGTCCGTGCCGCCCTCACTGCCACAGCCCGCGACCAACAGCACCACACCGGCAGCCGCGGCCGCCCACTTCGCCTTGCGCACTACTCTCCCCAGATCGGCAAACTTGCGCACGCGGGCCGGAGCCCCCGTGATCAAGGAGGGAGTCTGCCACGCCGCACCGGCCACGCCCGTCAGGCACGCGGACGCACCTGAGAACTCCCCGTCCGCGTCGGCCACTTCCCCGACCGGGCGGGCCCCCTCACCCCACCACGAGATCGGCGCGCGACCGGCCCGGTGCGATCAGGCGGGCGTTCGCCTCGTCCGAGCGGGCGACCCACTCGCGCGCGTACGCCTCCTCCTTGCCGTGCCGGACGTGCCGGTCGACCAGCCGCCGTACCCGCAACCCGTCCTCGGGGGCCAGGAACCACACTTCGTCGAGCAGCGGACGCACCGCCGCCCACGGCCCCGCCTCGTACAGCAGGTAGTTCCCCTCGGTGATCACCAGCGGTACGCCGGGCCCCACCGGGATGCTCCCGGCCACCGGTTCCTCCAGCGCCCGGTCGAACGCCGGCGCGTAGACCACCTCCGGGGCGCAGTCGCGCAGCCGGCGCAGCAGGGCCGCGTACCCCACCGCATCGAAGGTGTCCGGAGCCCCCTTGCGGTCGGCACGGCCCAGGCGCACCAACTCGGCCTGCGCCAAGTGGAACCCGTCCATCGGCACGACTGACGCGAGGCCCGGCCCGAGGAGCCGGGCGAGGTGTCCGGCCAGCGTGGACTTGCCCGCCCCGGGGGCGCCTGCGATCCCCAGGATCCGGCGCCCGCCCGCCCCGGCCAGTCGGCGGGCCCGCCCTTCCAACTCTGCCATGTCCATCCGCCCATCCTCCCCGACCTGGGCAAGGCCGCCGTCCGCGGTAGTGTCCGTCCCCGACCGGGGGGAAGGGATACGGAGCGGAAGACCAGCGGGCGACAGCACAGCAGGCGAGACCTGCCGGGAGAAGGGGAGTGATCCATGGCGGAGTTGCGCATCGGAGTCCTCGGGTACGGCCTGCGCGGCAGCCTCGCGCACGTCGCGCACCGGCCCGGCCGGGGGGCGGCCGTGACCGCCGTCGCAGAACCGGACCCCCGGGCCCGCGCCGCCGCAGCCGTCGCCCTCCCCGGCGCCCGGATCCACGCCGGCCACCGCGAGGTCCTCGACGACCCCGACATCGACGCCGTGCTCGTCCTGACCCCCGACCACACGCACGCCGACCTCGGCTGCCAGGCCCTACTGGGCGGCAAGCCCGCCTTCGTCGAGAAACCCCTCGACATCACCGTCGAGCGCTGCGACCACGTCCTGCGCACCGCCCGCCGTACCGGCACCCGCCTGTACGTGGGACACAACATGCGGCACATGCCGGTGGTCCGGCTCATGCGCGGGCTCGTCGCGCAGGGTGTGGTCGGCGAGGTCAAGACGGTGTGGGTGCGACACTTCGTCGGCCACGGCGGCGACTGGTACTTCAAGGACTGGCACGCCGAACGCCGCTGCACCAACGGTCTGCTGCTGCAGAAGGCCGCCCACGACATAGACGTCCTGCACTGGCTGGCGGGCTCGTACGCACAGGACGTCCAGGCATTGGGCGACCTGATGGTCTACGGAGCCAACCCGCACCGCCGGGCCCCGGGCGAGCCCAAGACGGCGGACTGGTACGCCGCGGACGGCCACTGGCCGCCGCACACCCAGCGCGCGCTGAACCCGGTCATCGACGTGGAGGACGTCTCCCTCGTCAACCTCCGTCTCGCCAACGGGGTCCTCGCCGCCTACCAGCAGTGCCACTTCACCCCGGACTACTGGCGCAACTACACGGTGATCGGGGACGCCGGGCGCCTGGAGAACTTCGGCGACGGACCGGGGAGCACGGTCAAGGTGTGGAACGCACGGCGCTCCGGGTACCGCGCCGAGCCCGATGCCGAGTTCACCGTCCCGCAGACCGCGGGCACCGGCGGGCACGGAGGCGCGGACACGCTCCTGATCGACGAGTTCCTGCGCTTCGCACGCGAGGGCGGTACGACGGACACCTCGCCCGTGGCGGCCCGGATGGCCGTGGCCGCAGGCTGCGCCGCGACCGCGTCGCTGCGCGACGGCGGCACCCCGCGCCGCGTCGACCCGCCGGACGCGGACCTGGTCGCGTACTTCGAGCGGGCCCAGCGGCCCGCCGACTGAACGGCGGTTCCCGGACGGGGCCGCACGCCCAGCCGAACCGCCGATCAGCGGCGCGGCACGCCGGCCACGACCTGCTCGGCCCCGACCCGCTCGGCCCCGACGCGCCCGGCCCCAACGGCTCGGGTCCTGCCACGGGTTCGGCCTCGGCGGTGCCGCGCCCGCCGCACCGCCGGGTTTGACGAACACCAGCCCGCATGGCGTCTTGCTCTGCAGCACCGCGCGTGCCGGGGAGGCGGCGTCCGCGACGAACGGCCCGGTCCCACGGCGGAAACCGTGTTGGCGGGGTTCGGGTGGATCTGGCAGCGTGTCGGGAGATGAGTGACCAACCGCACCCGCACGACTTCCTCCACGCACCCCACGACTCCCTCGAAGGACTCCTCCAACGCGGCCGCGGCCTCGGCGCGGTCAGGGCCGGCCGCGCCCCCGGCGCCGCCACCCCGTTCGTGTACGACGCCGTCCGCCGCGACCTGCGGTGGGACTCGACCGACGACCGCTCCCTCTACACCGCGCGGCTGCTCCGGGACCTGCGCCTGCCCCTGCGGCCGGTCCTCGAAGCGCTGGCCGGTGAGGAGGACACCTGCCTGCGGGCAGCCGAAGTCCTGGAACTCCTCGCCGTCTCCGGCTCCACCGAGGCCCGCGGGGGACTCCGCGACCACATCCGCGAGGGCGAGCACTGGGTCGAGGTCCTGCAATCGGTCGCCAGCCGCTGGCCCGATGAGTGGTGGAGCGATCTCGGCGACACCGCGCGCCGACGGGCCCGGGCGCTGCCCGAGCCGCCGTGGCCCGGGGCGCCGTGGAAGCGGTTCGGCGTCCCCACCGTGGCGGTGGACCCGCCGCGGCCGCCTGATCGGCGGTCTGCGGTCGAGCTGCTCGCCGAGGCGGGCGACCCCGACGCGGCCCTCGGCGACCGGATCTGCGCCCTGCGCCTGCTCGGCGGCCCGCATCACAAACCCGAGCCCACCCTCCTCGCCATGGTGCCGGACATGGCCCATC
>NZ_JBHWJJ010000152.1:0-19224 GCF_042732005.1 Streptomyces sp. NPDC059851
CAACACCTCATCGCCACCTGGACCGGCACCTGCCCCACCTGCCAGCAAACCATCCCCTGGCAGCCCTACGACACCACCTAACAAAGCACTACTAGGAGATCGAGCTGCGGGCGCTGAATGAGGCGAACCGCAGGTAGGGCCACCCATCCCGCGGAGAGCTCCCCTGGGATGTGGACTCTGTGGACTGCGAGCACGACGAAGCCCCTCGGCGATCATGCGCCGAGGGGCTCCACAGGTGCTGTGACCTGCTACTTCCTACTGGTGGGCGCGGACGGTTTCGAACCGCCGACATCTGCTTTGTAAGAGCAGCGCTCTACCCCTGAGCTACGCACCCGTGGACGAGTGGATAGCCTACATGGCAGGCACGCCCCCCACGCAAACCCGTTCCCGTGGGAGAGAATGGACCGGCAGGGCGGAGGCGGGCGCGGTACGGGAGAGGGATTGTGACGACGGCATCCCGGCGGTGGTTCGGTGGGCGGGACGACAGTCGGCGGGCGGACGCGCAGGCGGCCAAGGATGCCGCCGCCGGCGCGTTCTACGAGCTGGACACGGCTCAGCGGGATCTGCGGATCTCGATCGAGACCATCGCCGCCGCGGACGGCTCGCCGGCGGCCCGGCAGGCGGGGGAGGCGTTCGCCGCGCTGGGGCAGCGGATCGACCAGGCCAGCCACGTGTACATCGAGGCGGTCGACGCGCATGACCTGGACCGGCCCGAACTGGACGGTGCCGTGGCGGCGCGGGCCCGGGACCAGCTGACGCGGGCGCGCGAGGAGCTCGTACGCGCCAAGGGGGAGCTGGACCGGTTCGCGCAGAGCATCCAGCCGCTGCTGGACCGTGCCGAGACGCAGCTCGCCCGGGTTGCGCCGGCCCGGGAGCGGGCGAAGGCCGCACTGTTGGCGGCGAGCACGGCGCTGGACGGGGTCCGCGGGGCGGGGATGCGGGCGGATGACCTGGCGGCACGGCTGGCCGCGCTCGGGCCCGAGCTGACCCTGCTGAACCAGGGCGTCGCCCAGCACGGGGTGCAGGACACCCTGCAGCGCGCGGACCGGATCCTGCGGGACGCCGAGGCGATACGGGCCGAGCTCGCACGGCTGCCGGAGCGTGCCGCGGAGATCGACCGGCGGCTGGTGAGCCTGCGGACCCGGGCGCAGGCGCTGCGCAACCGGGCGGACCGGGTGGATCCTGTGCTCAGCGAGCTGCGCCGGCGGTTCAGCGCGGCTTGTTGGCAGGACCTGCAGCAGGTGCCGGAGCAGGCCGTGCAGAGCGTCGCGCGGGCGGAGGAGCAACTGCGGGAGGCTGCCCGGGCGCGCGAGGACCAGCGCTGGGTGGACGTGACGGCGCTGATCGAGGAGGTGCGGGCGGCCCTGGACGCCACGGACGAGGCGGTGTCGGCCGCGCAGGACCGGCTGACCCGGCTGGAGGCGGTGGCTCGGGACCCGCAGCAGGAGGTGCAGCGGACCCGGTTCGTGATCCGGGACGCCCAGCGGCTGGCGATGGAGGGCCGAAGCGTCCCCGATCCGCGGCACGCGGGGCCGCTGGACGAGTCGGTGGCGCGGATGGAGCGGGCGCTGGCCTCGCTGGAGGGGCGGCACCCCGACTACTGGCACTTCCTCCAGGAGATGGAGGAGGTCCGTGCGGTGGTGGGCCGGGTGGTGGCGGACATGCGGGGCCGCCGCGCCACCGGCTGAGCGGAGGCGAGCCGACCGAGCGGAGCCGAGCCGACCGAACCGGGCCGCTGTGTGGGTGGCCGGGGCCGAGCTGCGGGGGAGTTGTCCGGCGGTGGGCGTCGGCGGATGCTGGGAGGGGTACAGCGACGGAGCAGAGGAGGGCGGAATGGCTGCCCACGCTTCCCACGCGACCCACACTTCCCGCGCGGCTCGTTCTTCCCGTTCGACGCGGGCGTCTCGGGTGGCCTCCGCACCTCGTGAGGGCTATGCGCCTCACGCGGCCTTCGGCTGTCACGAGGCCCACGAGAATTACGCACCCTACGTACCCCATGAGCCCTACGGGCCGCAGATGCCGAAGGACCCCCACAGCAGGCTGCGGCGCCGCGTCCAGCGCATGATGCATCCCGTGGAGGCGCAGCTCGACGAACACCTGCCCGTCGACCACAAGCTCAGCGTGGTGTACCGGGTGGGTGCCGGTCTGACGGGGGTCCTGCTCGTCGTCTTCGGGATCCTCGGGCTGACGAACCGGATCGGGTTCTTCGACACCGGCGGTGACCAGGTCCTCTCCCTGAACACCAACGGCGCGCTGAGTGTGCTGTCGATCTGTGTCGGCCTGCTGCTCTTCATCGGGATGGTGATCGGCGGGAACTTCGCGTCGACGCTCAACATCGTTCTGGGGCTGGCCTTCATCGCGAGCGGGTTCGTCAATCTGGCCCTGCTGGACACGGGCCTGAACTTCCTCGCCTTCGAGATCCAGAACGTGCTGTTCAGCTTCGTCGTCGGCGTGATGCTGATGTGGTTCGGGATGTACGGGCGGGTGGGCAGCGCGCTGCCGCACGACAACCCGTACTGGCGGGCCCGCCACCCGGAGCAGGCGGCCCGTGAGGACCGGGCCCGAGCCCGGACCCGGACGCGCTCGGGCTCCGGCTTGGCGCCCCCCGCCGCCAGGCCTTGACGTCTGCGCCGCCTACCCCTGCCGGCCGCCCGGCGAGGCGGCGGCCGGAGGCGGGACCGTCCGGCTCGACCAGCAGCGTGCTGCGCGAGCACCGAGTACGGCGGCGAGGCCCACGGCGAGTACGGCGGCGAGGGCCACGGCCGCGTCGCGGTGTGCAGCGGCCGCGGTGTGCAGCGGCCGCGGTGTGCAGCGGCCGCGTGGACAGGCCGGAGGCCTTGAACGCGGAGGAGGGTGCGAGCAGCAGCTTGGACCCGCCGCCTCCCGGCTGAGCGGGGGCCGAGGCCCCGGCCTCCTCCGCGAACCGGGCCAGCCGGCCGTGCAGGGGGTCGTGTGCAGCGCCCGCAGCCGCGGGCCGAGACGGCCCCGGTGGTGCCCCAGGTGTTCGAGTCCCTGCACCCGCTCCGGCAAGTGGCCACGACCGCTGCTGGATCCTGTTCGAGTGCAGGGGCCGGCCGGCGCCGGGGGTGGGGGAAGTCGGGGACGGAGACGGAGACGGCCGGCCGGGATCGCTCGGCGAGCCAGCCCCGGTCCAGCACGGCGGCCGCCCGCCCTCGGAGCCGCACCTGCGCGAGCCAGGGCCCGGGCGCGGTATGCCCGTTTTCCTCCACCCGCCCGGCCCCGCCCACCCGACGGCCGCCCGCCCTGCCCGCGCCCTGGGCTGCCCGACCAGCGCCGAATCCCGCCCGACCGGCGCCGACGCGCGCCCGGCCGGCATCACGGGAGGCGCCCGTACGCCGCCCCGCCGCGCCCGCAAGCCGCCCCGCCCCACCGCGCCCCCGGGGGCCGGGCCGGCCAGCAGCCGGAAGGCGGGCACGAGCTGCCCCAGGACCGTCCGCCGAGAACGGCAGCACCGTCGGGCCGGCCCCTGCCCTGGCGGTCCCCCGCGGCCCCGGATCCAGCTGGAGTCGCATTACTGGCAGCTCCGCCCCGTCCGCCGTTGATCATTACGGCATGACTCCACAGACGATCACCGCAGCGGCATCGGGCACCTGGCACCTCGGCGACCTCCGCGTCCACCGGATCGGCTTCGGCGCGATGCGGATCACCCAGGAGGGCGCCGCCTTCGACCCCGACGCGGCCCCCGGCGACCGCGACCGGGCGATCGGCGTACTGCGCCGCGCGGTCGAGCTCGGCGTGAACCACATCGACACGGCCGCCTTCTACTTCTCGCGCCTGCGCTCCGCCAACGAGCTGATCAACCGGGCGCTCGCGCCCTACCCGGACGACCTCCTCATCGCCACCAAGGTCGGACCGGGCCGCGACCCGTCCGGTGCCTGGACCCCCCACGCCGGCCCGGGCCAGCTCCGCGGCCAGGTCGAGCAGAACTTGCGCGAGCTCGGCCGCGACCACCTCGACGTGGTCAACCTGCGCATCGTCGGGACCGACTCGATCGCCGAACGTTTCGGCGCCCTGGCCGAACTGCGCGAGGCCGGGCTCATCCGCCACCTCGGCCTGTCCAACGTCCGGCCCCACCACCTCGCCGAAGCCCAGGCCATCGCCCCGGTGGTGTGCGTGCAGAACCCGTACGGCCTTGGGTTCGCCCCGGAGCAGCAGGCCGAGCAGCGCGAGATCATACGGCTCTGCGGGGAACAGGGGGTCGCGTACGTCCCCTTCTACGCGCTGGCCGGGCAGAATCGCGAGGCCGGCCTGCGCCCTGCCGGCACCGGCACCGACAGCCGCACCGGCACCACCTCTGACACCCCTGCCGCCGCCGTCTCCGCCGTCGCGCAGGCCCGCGGGGTGAGTCCGGCACAGGTGCGGCTGGCGTGGACGCTGCACCTCGGGGGGCACGTCCTGGCCATCCCCGGCACAGGCGATCCGGATCACCTGGCCGACAACGTCGCCGCGGGCGCGCTGCGCCTGTCCGAGGAGGAGCTGCGGCTCCTGGAGCCCGCCGGTGCCGAGGGGGCTCCCTCGGTAGCCTAGGACGCATGCCTCGATACGAATTCCGCTGCCGGACCTGCGACGACACCTTTGAGGTCAGCCGTCCCATGGCCGAGTCGTCCGCGCCCGCCGACTGCCCCGTCGGCCATTCCGACACCGTCAAGCTGCTGTCCGCCGTTGCCGTCGGCGGGACCAGCAGCGCCCCCGCCCCCTCCGGCGGCGGCTGCTGCGGTGGCGGGGGCTGCTGCTGACCGCGGCGCACCGGCAGCCGGCGGCCGGCAGTCACCCGCTGGTGGCCACCGGCCGGCAGTCACCAGCTGGTGGCCGGCGGCCGGCAGTCACCAGCTGGTGGCCGGCGGCCGGCAGAAATCGGCCGGTGGCGGGCCGGCGGCGGCGTCAGCGCTTGCGCGACAGGGTGAGCCCGTCCGAGATCGCCAGCAGCACGGACTCCATCCGCGGGTCGGCCGCGACGTGGTCGTTGTAGGCGCGGACGCCCGCCGCCGCCCCGCTCGTCGCCGTCCCGTCCACGACCGTGCCGTGGAAGAGGGTGTTGTCGGTGACGATCAGCCCTCCCGGCCGCATCCGCGGCACGAGCTCCTCCCAGTACGCGATCTGGTTCTCCTTGTCCGCGTCCACGTACGCCATGTCGACGTGCGGCTCGGCCGGCAGGGCGCGCAGCGTGTCCAGCGCCGGGGCGATGCGCAGGTCGATGCGGTCGGCGACGCCCGCCGCCTCCCAGGCCTGCCGCCCGTACGCGGTCCACTCCTCGGAGATGTCGCAGGCGATCAGTACGCCGTCCGCGGGCATCGCCTGGGCCATGGAAAGGGTGGAGAAGCCGGTGAAGGTGCCGACCTCCACGATGCGGCGGGCGCCGGTCAGCCGGACCAGGAAGGCCAGCAGCGGGCCCTGCTCCTCCGCGGACTGCATGCCCGCCACGTCGGGGAACTTGGCGTAGGTGGTGTCCACCAGCCCCTGCTGGATCTCGTCCAGCGGGGGGTTGTGGTCGAGCACGTAGCGGTAGAGCTCGTCAGTGATCTTCGTCGAGTTGCCCTTGGTCATGTGTCAAGTGTGCCCAGTCCACGGGCCGTCCAGGTTCGCGTGCGGTCCGGGCGAACGCCCGCACGATCTCCTCGCCCGCCGCGACGCCCTTCTCCGCCAGGGCCGTGACCGTCGGCGCGTGCCAGCCCGCGTCGGCGAGTTCGCCGTGCCCGGGCCGCCAGGCCGCGTCCGCCGCGAGCAGCAGGTCGGCGTCCAGCAGTGAGTCGCCGGCCGCCAGGGTCGTGGACGCGCCCGTACGCCGGGCCACTTCGTGCATCGCCGCGCTCTTCGTCAGCGGCCGCGGGACGGCGTAGACCTTGCGGCCCTGGAGCGAGATCGTCCAGCCGCGGGCCTCGGCCCACGCGGTCAGCTGCTTGATCCACTCCTCCGGGACCTGGTCCCGTTCGACGACCAGGTACGCGAACAGGTCCTCCGCCACCCGTGCCTTGCGCAGCCACGCCGGGTCGGCGACCGCCAGCAGGTGCTGGTGCACCTCCTCCAGCGGGGCGCACTCCTCGGCCAGCCTCGCCGCCACCTGCCGGCGCCAGACCGGGTCCGGCACCCCGTCCACCAGGAGCTGCCCGCCGTTGGCGCAGATGGCGTACGGTGCCGGCCGGCCGGGGAAGCGGATGCGCTGGTACTGCTTGCGCGTCCGGGTCGTGGTCGGGACGAACACGACCTCGGGGTCCGCGGTGAGCTCGGCCAGCAGGGCGGCCGCGGTCTCCGTCATGTACGACAGCGGCTTGCTCTCGTGCACCTCCACGCACAGCAGCCGTGGGGCGGCGGCGTCGGGCACGGTCAGGTGGAGGGCGGCCGTCGAGTAGATGAGCGTACGGTCGAGATCGCTGGCTACGAGGACAGTCACTTGGAGGTCACGGCCTTTCCGTCGGCGCCGGTGGCGCCGCGCGTGTAGCGGGGATGGATGAGCCCCACGCAGGTGTAGGGCAGCCCGTCGACCTCTTCCACCGGCACCCCGCGCTGCTCGGCGAGGAGCCGTACGTGGTCCAGGTCGGGGCCGGCGCCGCGTCGGGCGAGGACCTTCCACGGCACGCGGCGCAGCAGCACCCGGGTGGTCTCGCCGACGCCGGGCTTGACCAGGTTGACGTCGTGGATGCCGTACTCCTCGCTGATCCGCTCCACGGCGGCCCAGCCCTCCCAGGTGGGGGCCCGGTCCGCCGCGAGGAGTTCCTTGACCTCGGCGTCGACGGCGTCGGCGACCTCGTCGAAGCGGGCGGCGACGGTGTCGACGAAATCGGTGGAGACGTCGGCTGCGGCGAGCTCGCGGTAGAACTTCGCGCCGTGGAAGTCGGCGGGCCCGACCAGGTCGGAGCGGAGCACCGTACGCGATATCAGACCCGAGACGGTGGAGTTGAGGCAGGCGGAGGGGATCAGGAAGTCCTCGCGGGTGCCGTACGTGGGCACGCACGAGCCGGGGTCGGCCAGGACCACGATGTCCGGGTTGAACTCCGGGCCGCCCTCCTGCTCCCGGTGGGCGCGCAGGGCGGCGGACAGCTCGCGCGTGATGGCGCCCTTGCCGGTCCAGCCGTCGACGAAGACGACGTCGGCGGGGTCGTGGTGGGCGGCCAGCCAGCGCAGCGCGTTGGCGTCGATGCCGCGGCCGCGCACGATGGAGACCGCGTAGTGCGGCAGGTCCAGGCCGTGCCGGGCCTTCGCCCAGCGGCGCATCAGCACGCCGACGGGGGTGCCCGCGCGGGCGAGGGAAACCAGGACCGGGGAGGGGGTGCGCTCGGCGAGGACGGTCTCGGTGACCGTGCCGACGGCCCGGGCGATCCGGGTGGCGGAGGTGTCCAGCGCGCTCCGGTACAGCTCCTGGTACTGGTCGGAGGGCTGGTATTCGACGGGCAGCGACTCGGCGTAGTGGGCGCCACCGGCTTGGATGGCTTCTTCGCGTTCCTCGGTCGGGGCTTCCAGGGCCACGCCGGAGAGGTCTTGGAGCAGCCAGCCGACGTCCTCGGCGGCGTACGAGGAGAAGGCGGGGCCGCGCAGGGGCTCGGGCAGCCGCGGCAGCGGGGTCGGGTGCCCAGGGCCGCCGGGCTGCAGCGGGGTCGGCTCGGGCATGGTCGGCTCCTGCCGGTCGGGAAGGGCGTCGGGGGTGCGCTCGGGCGCGTACGAGGGGACGACGGCGAGCAGGACCTGCCCGGTGTGCGGGGCGAGGCGGGCGAGGAGCCCGTCGGGGGCGTGCAGCGCGGCGGTGTCCCCGTGGCCGTCGACCACGGCGACGACGGTGTCGAAGCCGGCCCCGGCGACGTTGTAGGCGTACCGGTCGCCAGGCCCGTCGGCGGGGGTGTCGTGGGCGGGGAAGACGAGCCGGGTGCGGATCGCGTAGCCGGGGTCGTCGACGGCGAGGACGGGCGAGCGGGTGGTGGTGGAGAAGCGGACCTGGCGGGCAGCGCAGGACTCCTCCAGCGCGAGCGCGAGGCGCAGCGGCGCGTACATCAGTTCCTCGTTGCCGAGGACGAGGACCCGGCCGGGGGCGGTGCCGAGCGCGTCGGCGAGCTGCCCGGCCAGCGTGGGCAGCGCGGCCTCCAAGCGGTCGCGGTGGGCGGGGGTGAAGCCGTGGCGCCCTCCGTCGGGCACCCCGGCCGGCCAGGCCAGCTCCACCCGGCGGACCGGGGCGGGGCGGGGTGCGGGCACGGCGGTCGCCCGCCGGTTGCCGTCCCGGGTCCGGCTCCCGGACCCGTCCTCGGTCCTCCGGATCCCGGCTTCGGTCTGCCGTTCGTACTGCTCGACCAGGGCCTGCCCCTTGGCCAGGACGCCCTCGGGCAGGTGCACGGTCCCCGAGGCCAGTGCGAGCAGGTCGACCCGGGCGCCGATCTCGGCGGCGAAGGCGCTGAGCCGCTCGCGGTCGGCCGGGGAGCGCATGTCGACGAGGGCGACGACCACGTAGTGGGTGCGGGGATGGCGGCCGTGCAGGTCGCGGATGGTGTTCAGGACCGTGTTGCCGGTGGAGAACTCGTCGTCGACGAGGACCAGCGGCCCCCCGCCGGCGAGCAGCTTCGGGTCCTCGGGCAGCAGCAGGTGGGACGTGGCGTGCGAGTGGCTCTCCTCGAACCCGCCGACGACGGCCACACCCGGCACCGGGCGGCGCGTGGAGTGCAGGTAGGGAGCCGTGCCCAGACCGTCGGCCACGCAGTGGCCGAGGCCGGTGGCGGTCTCGGCGTAGCCGAGGACCACGGCGGCGGCCGGGTCCTCCCCCGCCGCGTCGAGCAGGGCCCGGACCCGCTGTCCGAGCCCGTACCCGGCGGCGTGGACGGCGCGCGGGGACTGCGGGACGTGCTTGCCGAGCACCTGCGAGACCAGCAGGTGGGCCCGCTTGGGGTTGCGGCGCAGGGCGAGGCCGAGCAGCTCCTCCAGCCGTGGCCCGCGGGAGCCGTCCGCTCCTTCGAGGTGGACGCCCAGCCGGTCCGCGACCCAGGTTCCCGACCACACCGCGTCGATCGTCTTGCCCTTCTCCATCGTCACATCATTCACTTCATTCACATCAGTCACTTCAGTCGCACCGGCCGCACCGGTCGCCTCGGTTGCCTCGGGCGCCTCGGCCATGCCCGTTCCCGCTCACACCTGGAGCCCGGCCGTGAGGAGGTCGACGAAACCGACCTGCTCCTTCGCCACCCCGAACGCCTCGGCGCGCAGCATGGTGCGCTCCGCCCAGGCCCGGTGGGGCTTCACCTCGTTCATCTTGTTCGTGTAGGCGGAGCGCATGACGCCGCCGCCGTTGCGCTCGGGGCGCAGGATGTCCTGGGCGTCGCTGAACTCCTCGTGGGAGACCACCGACAGCGCGTGCACGGGCGTGACGTGGACCGGGTGGATGCAGGTCTTGCCGAGGAGTCCGTTGGCCCGGTCGAGTTCGATCTCGCGCAAGAGCCCGTCCAGGTCGTGCTCGATCAGGGCGGTCCGCAGCTCCTCGACGCCCTCCTGCAGGAAGGGGCTGCGCCGCAGCTGCGGCTTGAAGAGGCGCTGCTGGCTGCGGAAGTACTCCCAGACCGGGCCGGTCACGGTGAAGCCGGTGCCGTCGGCTCGGCTGAGCACGTTGACCACGTCGGCGATGACCCCGGCGACGATCTGGACGTCGTACGCGGTCATGTCGGGGGTGCGGCGCAGCCCGTACGCGGAGCAGAAGTCGGTGACGCCGAGCCGTAGGGCGAGCACGCGCTCGCGGTACCGGTTGACCGTGCGGGAGATCCCGGCGAGGGCCTCGACGCGGGTTTCGAGGTGGAGCAGGTCGGGGGTTTCCAGGACGGGCATCGAGTAGAGCCGGGGGAGGCCGCTGAGGGCCTCCGCCTCGGCCACGGCGTCGAGGAACGCGGGGCCGCAGCTCGCGTTGAACTTGGGTAGGACGAATCCGGCCAGTCTGTGCACGGAACCGCCGAGGCGGCGCGCGAGGTCGGGGATCTGCTCGGGGGTGCGGACGCGGATGAAGAGGAGGGGGAGCTCCGGGCCGTCCTCGCCCTCCGCGTCGAGCGCGGCGAACTGCCGTACGAGGTTCTCCTCGGCGTCGTGCACGTCGGCGTCGCTGATGGAATCCTCCAGGCAGAGGACCATGGAGACGACTCCGCGGGCGGCCTGCTTGCGGATGTCGGCGGCGAGGTTCGGGCGGGTGGCCGGGCTGTAGAGGGTGGCCCCGAGGGCGGCGGCGAGCAGGCGTGCGGGCGAGGCAGCGGTGAACTCGGCCGGCTCCATGTGGAAGAGGTCTCGTCGGACCGCGGGCGATATGTGCCCAAAGTGACGCATGTGCTTCCCCCGTACTGCCTCGGCGGCCCAACTGGCGTGGCCGGTAATAGTACGTACGAACCTGAGTCAAGAGTTCCTCAAGCACATGAAGTTCAGGTAACCCTTATGCACCATGCCCACGGTCCGCGGCCGGGGCAAGGCCCTGCGGGGGGCCGCGTTGTTCCGCGCCGCCCCGGGAGGGCAGGATGACGGGCATGACGCACGCGATGCAGAAGGGCTCGAACATCCCGGTGACCACGGTGGCGGTCCGGGCGGTGCTGCGCTGGACCGGCGGTCCCGAGGTACCGGACGTGGACGCCTCGGCGCTGCTGGTGGGCCCGGACGGGCGGGTGCGCTCGGACGAGGACTTCGTCTTCTACAACCAGCCCCGCCACCCCTCCGGGTCCGTCTGGCGGCTCGGCAAGAAGCAGGTCGGCGGGGCCGTCACCGACGCCGTGCAGGCGGACCTGCGAACGGTGCCCCCGGTGGTGGACCGGGTCCTGGTGGTGGCCTCCGCCGAGGACGTACCGTTCGAGCGGGTCCTCGACCTGCGGATCCTGCTGTACGACGCCACCGCGACCGGCGGCGCCGAACCGCTGGCCTACTTCGACGTACGGCCCGAGACCGGCGCCGAGACGGCCCTGATCTGCGGGGAGCTGTACCGGCGGGGCGACGCGTGGAAGTTCCGCGCACTCGGCGAGGGCTACTCCGACGGGCTGGTCGGGCTGGCGACCGACCACGGGATCTCGGTGGACGAGAACGCCGCCGACGGCGGCGCCGGGGGCGCGTCCGCGGGCACGGGCGCGGCCGGGCCCACCTCCGAGCAGACGGCCGCGATGCGGCCGCCGACGCCGCCCCCGCACCCGCCCACGCCGCAGACGCAGGCCCCGCCGGCCGCGCAGCCGGCGTACGGGTACCCGCAGCCGGTGTCCCCGGCGCCGGTGCCGGCCCCGGGCGGCGACCCGTCGTTCCGGCTGCCGGTGCAGGGACCGCAGTTCATCCGCCGCTGACGCCGCCGGTGGGGGCGGTCAGGCCTTGGTGCTCTTGTAGCCCCGCCCCCACTGCAGGCCCCACCCGTACAGCCGGTCCAGTTCGGCCTGGAACCCGTACACGAACTTCACCTCGCGGCGCACCACCAGCTCGCCCTTGGCGTGCTCCAGGGAGACCACCGCGCAGGAGCGGGCCTGCGGGTGCCGTTCGTCCAGCGGGATCTCGATCCGCGGCCCGGTGATCGGGTACAGGGTGACCAGCGCGTGGGTCCGGTCGAAGGCCGGGGTCTGGTCGTAGATGTAGACGAACACCAGCAGCCGCTTGATCTCGTCCGCGTGGTCCAGGTTGACGAAGATCGTCTCGCCGGAGGGCGCGCCGAACCGGTCGTCGCCGCTGAGCTTCACGTACGGCGGGCTGTTGATGTCGCCCAGCAGGTTGCCCAGCGGCTGTACGACGCCCCGGGTGCCGTCGGCCAGCTCGTACAGGCAGCCGATGTCGAGGTCGACGTTGACCATGCCCAGGGTGTGCCCCTGCACCACGTCCGGTTTGAACAGCTTGAAGGGGTGCCGCAGCAGCTGCCCGCTCTGGCCGCTGCGGCCGCCGATGTCGGAAGTCCGCATCCGCCAGGACAGGTTGACGCGCAGATTGCCGTGGACGGCCCCCTGCTTGGTCAGCGACACCGTCGGCTGCCGCTTGGTGAGCTCGATCGCCGAGGAGGCGTTGCCCGAGTCGAACTGCAGCGCACGGCTGCCCCTGATGCCGTCGAAGAATCCCATCCCCTGTCCCCCCTCACTGCCGGGATCCCCTGATCCCTCGTGGTCCCCGCGTACCCTGTGGTCCCCGCGCGGGCCGCCGCACGGGGGCGGCTACGCGGACGGGGCGGCCCCCCGGGTCCGTGGACCCAGCAGGCCGCCCCGCATGGAGCGTTCCGCAATACCGCCGCGGTCATGCCTCGGCGGAGGTCACGCCCGGGCGGACGCCCCCTCCAGCTCCAGCCGCTTGTTGCGGCGCACGGATGACCAGAACGAGGCGGCGATCAGGACCACGCCGATGAGGCCGGTGATGGTCTCGCTGATCTCGTGCTGGATGGTGATGAGCAGGATGACCGCGAGGGCGCCGATCGCGTAGTGCGCGCCGTGCTCCAGGTAGACGTAGTCGTCCAGGGTGCCCTGGCGGACCAGGTAGACCGTGAGCGAGCGGACGTACATGGCGCCGATGCCGAGGCCGAGCGCCATCCAGAAGATGTGGTTGGTGATGGCGAAGGCGCCGATGACGCCGTCGAAGGAGAAGGAGGCGTCGAGGACCTCCAGGTAGAGGAACAGGAAGAACGCGGCCTTGCCGGCCAGGCCGACCGCGGAGACCTGCTTGCCCTCGGCCTTGGCCTTCTCCTCCTCCTCGTGCTCGCGCTCCTCTTCCTCCTCCAGCTTGTCCTCGAAGTAGGAGGAGAGGCCGCCGACGATCAGGTAGGTGATCAGACCGGCGACGCCGGCCAGCAGGACGGTGGCGGACTTGTCCGCGTGGCCGGTGCTGATGTGGGCGTTCGTCGCGAAGGTCATCGCGGTGACCAGCAGGGCGATCAGGGCGATGCACACCGAGAGCATGTCGACCTTGCCGAGCTTGGCCAGGGGCCGCTCCAGCCAGGCGAGCCACTTGTGCTCGCGCTCCTCGAAGACGAAGTCGAGGAAGATCATCAGCAGGAACATGCCACCGAAGGCCGCGATCGCCGGGTGGGCGTCGGTGACCAGCGCCTCGTACTGATCGGGGTGCTCCAGGGCCAGCTCGATGGCCTCGATCGGGCCCACCTTGGCGCTGATCGCGACGATGGCCACGGGGAACACGAGTCGCATGCCGAAGACCGCGATCAGGATGCCGATCGTGAGGAAGATCTTCTGCCAGAAGGCATTCATCTTCTTCAGGACGCCGGCGTTGACGACCGCGTTGTCGAAGGACAGCGAGATTTCGAGGATCGACAGGATCAGCACGATCCCGAACGCCTCCCACCCCCACTGCCAAGCGGCGAAGGCAAGGCCGAGCGCCGTGATGGCGAACGACCAGCCGAAGGTTTTCAGAACCACTGGCACCCCATGTTCTCGTACGGCTTTACGAAACGTTGACCCCGAAGTCTAGAGCGATGCCCCTCAGGCCCGACGCGTACCCCTGACCCACCGCACGGAACTTCCATTCACCGCCGTACCGGTAGACCTCACCGAAGATCATTGCGGTTTCGGTCGAGGCGTCCTCGGTGAGGTCGTAGCGGGCCAACTCCCGTCCGTCCGCTTCGTTCACCACCCGGATGAAGGCGTTGGTGACCTGCCCGAACGCCTGCCGGCGGGCGTCAGCCTCGTGGATGGAGACCGGGAAGACGATCTTGTCGACCTCGGCCGGCACTTTGGTCAGGTCGATGATGATCGACTCGTCGTCCCCGTCACCCTCACCGGTCAGGTTGTCACCGGTGTGTTCGACGGAGCCCTCGGGGCTCTTGAGGTTGTTGTAGAAGACGAAGTACTGGTCCCCCAGGACCCGGCCGTCGCGGCACATCAGCGCGCTGGCGTCGAGGTCGAAGTCGGCCCCTGTCGTCGAACGCGCGTCCCAGCCCAGACCGACCAGGACCCGGGTGAGGTTCGGTGCGGCCTTGGAGAGGGAGACGTTGCCCCCCTTGGCGAGTGTGACGCCCATGTTGAAGTCCTCCCCGGACGACGTGGTGGTCGTGGCCCGCCCGTGGGCGGGGCGGTGCAGTGGCGCGGTGGTGCGGCAGTGCGGCGACGCAGTGGTGCGGTCATGCGGTGGTGCGGTGGTGCGGTCGCGCAGTGGTGCAAGCGCGTCCGGCGCCGTACACGGGGTGTGCACGACGCCGGACGGGTGGACAGCGGGCGGGATCAGACGTTGACGCCGAAGTCCCGCGCGATGCCGGCCAGGCCGGAGGCGTAACCCTGGCCGATGGCGCGGAACTTCCACTCCGCGCCGTTGCGGTACAGCTCGCCGAAGACCATGGCGGTCTCGGTCGAGGCGTCCTCGGAAAGGTCGTAGCGGGCGATCTCGGTGTTGTCCGCCTGGTTCACGACGCGGATGTACGCGTTGCGGACCTGGCCGAAGCTCTGCTGGCGGCTGTCGGCCTCGTAGATCGAGACCGGGAAGACGATCTTGGCGACGTCGGCCGGGACACCGGCGAGGTTCACCTTGATCACCTCGTCGTCGCCCTCGCCCTCACCGGTGAGGTTGTCACCGGTGTGCTCGACCGAGCCGTCCGGGCTCTTCATGTTGTTGAAGAACACGAAGTTCGAGTCGCTGGTGACCTTGCCCAGGTCGTTGGTCAGGATCGCGCTGGCGTCGAGGTCGAAGTCGACACCGGTGGTGGTGCGAGCGTCCCAGCCCAGACCGACGAGCACTGCCGTCAGATTCGGCGCGGCCTTGGTCAGCGAAACGTTGCCGCCCTTGCTGAGGCTGACTCCCACGGGTCCTCCAATGAATTCATGTCCGGGGCGGTGCCCCTGTCGTGCGATATGGGGGCCCTCCCAGCGGGGGCTGGGGGAGCTACCGGATCAACGTGTTGATCCTAGTGACGGGTTCCCGCCGCCACGCGGTTTTTGCCCGCGGAACCGCCCGGCGGAACGGGAAGGGGCTCACAGGTTGTCGAGCGCCTCGATGTACTCGTTCAGGTCACGCGCGTCGGGCAGCCCGTTGACGACGCTCCAGCGCACGATGCCGTCCTTGTCGATGATGAAGGTGCCGCGGACCGCGCAGCCCTTCTCCTCGTCGAAGACGCCGTACGCGCGGGAGGTCTCGCCGTGCGGCCAGAAGTCCGACAGCAGCGGGTAGTCGAAGCCCTCGTTCTCGGCGAAGACGCGCAGGGTCGGCACCGAGTCGTTGGAGACGGCGAGGAGCTGGACCTCGTCGTTCTGGAAGCGGGGCAGCTGGTCGCGCAGCTCGCACAGCTCGCCGGTGCACACACCGGTGAAGGCGAACGGGTAGAACAGCAGCACCACGGCCTTCTCGCCGCGGAAGTCGGAGAGCCGGACGGTCGCGCCGTGGTTGTCCTTGAGCTCGAAGTCCGGGGCCTTGCTGCCGATCTCGATGGCCATCCGTCGCATCCCTTCGTTTTCCCGCATCCCTGCGTTCGCCTGTTCGGGTGAGGGTGCCAGCCTAGGGGGCCGGGACCCGCAGACGCACACACCCCGCCGACGGGGTCGGCGGGGTGTGTCTCCGCTTGGCTGCGGCGCTCGGCTGCGGCGCGTCGCTCAGCGCTTGGACTTGGCGGCCTTGGGGGTCACCAGCTTGCTGGCGGCCCACTCCTTGCCGACGCTGACGGGCCTCGTCTGCGACAGGCCGGCGGTCTCGGCGGCCTCGCTGATGTCGCTGGCCTCGACGTAGCCGGGACGGCCCGTCTTCGGGGTCAGCAGCAGGATCAGCGCCGCCTCCTCGACCAGCTCGGTGGCGTCGACGAGGGCGTCGGTCAGGTCGCCGTCCTCGTTGCGGAACCACAGCAGCACCGCGTCGGCCACGTCGTCGTAGTCCTCGTCGACGAGGTCGTTGCCGATCAGTTCCTCGACCTCATCGCGGAACTGCTGATCGACGTCTTCGTCGTAGCCGATCTCCTGGACCACCTGTTCGGACTGGAAACCCAGCCGGGCGGCCAGGCTCTCCGCGTGGTCCGCGGTCGCGCTCACGGGGTGCCTCCTGCTCATGTTCGGTGAATGTCTTCGGCCGCGCGCGTACGCGCAGCATTGGGCGTAGTCCACACGGGCGCGGCGGATCGCGCAAGTACCCGGCCGCCGGGACCGCCGAAACGGTGACGATTGCGGCCGTCTCGCCGCAACTTTCAGCCTTCCCACATGGCCCTGTGGTGATTCATCCCACACCATTGCAGCCGATACGGCATTGCCCGGGGACTTCTTACCTGTTTGAGGGACCGAACATCCTTGCGGTCGCGCTGGTCGGTCCCGTCACCGGGGCGCGGCCCCGGCGGAACGTGCTACGGCGACATGACGAATCGCTCTGCTCCGGGGATTACCCGGTGGTAAAGATGACGATTCCGACCGAGCGTAAGACCATGGGAGGCGGCGAACCCAAGGCACGACTCCCCTGACAGCGAAGGAACAGCGTGGCTTCCGCATCCGATCGCAACCCGATCATCATTGGCGGCCTGCCGAGCCAGGTCCCGGACTTCGATCCGGAGGAAACGCGGGAGTGGCTCGACTCCCTCGACGCCGCCGTCGACGAGCGCGGCCGTGAGCGGGCCCGTTATCTGATGCTGCGCCTGATCGAGCGGGCGCGCGAGCGGCGCGTGGCCGTGCCCGAGATGCGCAGCACGGACTACGTCAACACGATCGCGACCAAGGACGAGCCTTTCTTCCCCGGCAACGAGGAGATCGAACGCAAGATCCTCAACGCCACCCGGTGGAACGCGGCCGTGATGGTCTCCCGGGCCCAGCGCCCGGGCATCGGCGTGGGGGGCCACATCGCCACCTTCGCCTCTTCGGCCTCCCTCTACGACGTGGGCTTCAACCACTTCTTCCGGGGCAAGGACGAGGGCGACGGCGGCGACCAGATCTTCTTCCAGGGCCACGCCTCCCCCGGCGTCTACGCCCGCGCGTACATGCTGGACCGGCTCTCCGAGCAGCAGCTCGACGCCTTCCGCCAGGAGAAGTCGAAGGCCCCGTACGGCCTGTCCAGCTACCCGCACCCGCGGCTGATGCCGGGCTTCTGGGAGTTCCCGACGGTCTCGATGGGCCTGGGCCCGATCGGCGCCATCTACCAGGCGCGGATGAACCGGTACATGGAGGCGCGCGGGATCGCGGACACCTCCAAGTCACACGTCTGGGCGTACCTCGGTGACGGCGAGATGGACGAGCCGGAGTCGCTGGGCCAGCTGTCCCTGGCGGCGCGCGAAGGCCTGGACAACCTCACCTTCGTCGTCAACTGCAACCTCCAGCGCCTCGACGGCCCGGTCCGCGGCAACGGCAAGGTCATCCAGGAGCTGGAATCGATCTTCCGCGGGGCCGGCTGGAACGTCATCAAACTGATCTGGGACCGCTCCTGGGACCCGCTGCTGGCGCAGGACCGCGACGGCATCCTCGTCAACAAGATGAACTCGACGCCGGACGGCCAGTTCCAGACGTACGCCACCGAGACGGGCGCGTACATCCGGGACCACTTCTTCGGCGACGACCAGCGGCTGCGCGCGATGGTCGCGGACATGACCGACGACCAGATCCTGCACCTGGGGCGCGGCGGCCACGACCACCGGAAGATCTACGCGGCGTACGCGGCGGCCCGCGCCCACAAGGGCCAGCCGACGGTGATCCTGGCCAAGACGATCAAGGGCTGGACGCTCGGCCCGAACTTCGAGGGCCGCAACGCGACGCACCAGATGAAGAAGCTGACGGTCGACGACCTCAAGCGCTTCCGCGACCGCCTGCACCTCCCGATCACCGACGCGCAGCTGGAGAGCGGCGCCCCGCCGTACTACCACCCGGGCCGCAACTCGCCCGAGATCCAGTACATGCACGACCGGCGCAAGGCCCTGGGCGGCTACGTGCCGACCCGCGTGGTGCGGGCCAAGCCGCTCCAGCTGCCCGACGACAAGGCCTACGCGGCGGTCAAGAAGGGCTCGGGACAGCAGTCGATCGCCACGACGATGGCGTTCGTCCGGCTGCTGAAGGACCTGATGCGGGACAAGGAGATCGGCCGGCGGTTCGTGCTGATCGCGCCGGACGAGTACCGCACCTTCGGCATGGACTCGTTCTTCCCGAGCGCCAAGATCTACAACCCGCTGGGCCAGCAGTACGAGGCCGTCGACCGCGACCTGCTGCTGGCGTACAAGGAGTCCCCGACCGGCCAGATGCTGCACGACGGCATCTCGGAGGCGGGCTGCACGGCCTCGCTGATCGCCGCCGGCTCGGCGTACGCGACGCACGGCGAGCCGCTGATCCCGGTCTACGTCTTCTACTCGATGTTCGGTTTCCAGCGCACGGGTGACCAGTTCTGGCAGATGGCCGACCAGCTGGCGCGCGGTTTCGTGCTCGGTGCGACCGCGGGCCGGACCACCCTCACGGGTGAGGGCCTCCAGCACGCCGACGGCCACTCGCAGCTGCTCGCGTCGACGAACCCGGGCTGCATCGCGTACGACCCGGCCTACGGGTACGAGATCGCGCACATCGTCGAGGACGGCCTGCGGCGCATGTACGGCCCCGATGCCGAGGACGTCTTCTACTACCTGACCGTCTACAACGAGCCGATCCAGCACCCGGCCGAGCCGGCCAACGTCGACGTGGACGGCATCCTCAAGGGCATCCACCGGGTGGCCACGGGCACGTCCGGCTCCATCCCGGCGCAGATCCTGGCCTCGGGCGTGGCGGTGCCGTGGGCCCTGGAGGCGCAGCGGATCCTGGCCGAGGAGTGGAACGTCAAGGCGGACGTCTGGTCGGCGACCTCCTGGAACGAGCTGCGCCGCGAGGCCGTCGAGGTGGAGGAGCACAACCTGCTCCACCCGGAGGAGGAGCAGCGCGTCCCGTACGTGACGCGGAAGCTGTCGTCCGGCGAGGGGCCGTTCGTGGCGGTCTCCGACTGGATGCGGTCGGTCCCGGACCAGATCGCGCGGTGGGTGCCGGGCGCGTACACCTCGCTCGGTGCGGACGGGTTCGGCTTCGCGGACACGCGCGGCGCGGCGCGGCGCTTCTTCCACATCGACGCCCAGTCGGTGGTGCTGGCGGTGCTGACCGAGCTCGCCAAGGCGGGCCGGGTCGACCGGTCGGCGCTGAAGCAGGCCGTGGACCGCTACCGGCTGCTGGACGTGGCGGCGGCGGACCCGGGGCCCGCGGGCGGCGACGCGTAGGCCGGCGGCGACGCGTGGCAGCGGCAGCCCCACGGGGCTTGCGGTGACGGAGCCGGCGGGCCGGGGTGCGGGTGTGCGCCCCCGCCCCCCCGCCCTGCGACGGCGGGCGCACCGCTGCGCCCGCCAGG
>NZ_JBHWJJ010000153.1:0-19173 GCF_042732005.1 Streptomyces sp. NPDC059851
TCTTACCCCCCGGGGTGGGGGGGGGGCCCGCCCATCCCCCGCGGCCCCCCGCGCTCGCTCCGTCCCTCCGAACAACCGGCAAGTACAGGAGCCCTCCTGATGTACCGACGCTCCGCCGCGGCTGCTGTTCTGCTGGCCGCAGCCCTGACCCTGACCGCCTGCAGCTCCGACGGGGACGGCAGGTCCGACGAGGCCGCCGAGCCCAAGCCGCCGGCCGCCTCGTCGGTCCCGGACCCGGCGGACGCCACCGGGACGCCCCCGTCGCCGGGCGCGAAGCCGACGGGCCCCGTCCTCCCGGACGCGAAGCTCACCCCGAAGACGGGCAGCTTCACGGACAAGGAGAAGAAGTACCTCAGCGGCCGGGTGCCCGAGAAGATGGACCCGGCGGCCTTCCTGCAGACCGGTCAGGAGTCCTGCCAGCGGGTGGAGCGCACGGCCAAGCGCGACAAGGACGCGGCGACGGGGGCCGTCATCACCGGCGAGATCCCCGACGCGACGAACGCGATCAACCACCTGTGCCCGGAGCAGAAGCCGATCCTGGCCGCCGCCGAGAAGGGCTTCCCCGACGGCACCCGCCCGGCGCCCGCCCAGGGCACCTACCGGGCGCTGACCACCCAGGGCACGGCCTGCACCTGGCAGGTCAAGGGCAAGGACGGTGCGGTGCTGGCCTCCGGCCCCGAGACCCCCCCGAAGCCCGGTGACAAGATCACGGCAGCGATCCCGGCGGGCGCGGCGGAGTTCACCTCCACCGGCTGCTACGCCTGGATCCCCGCGTAACGCGCCCCCGCACCACCACCAGCGCCCCCGCCGGGCCCGGACCACCGGGCCGGGCGGGGGCGCGCTTCGTCCGGCCCCGCACTGCACGGCCCGACCGCGGCCCGGCCCGGACGCAGGGGCCGGCCCCCACGCGGTGGCCTTCGTCTACGGGCAGTCACCGGCCGGGAGCCAGCGGGCCGGGTCCGTGCCCCAGCGCGAGGGTCCTGCGGGCCAGTCGCCCGGGCCCGCGGCCAGCGGCGGGGCCGCGTACCGCAGGGCGCCGTACGCCGACGGGATCTCGCGCAGCCACGGTCCGGGCCCGTACGCCCCGGGCCGGTCGGCGGCACCGGCGCAGACGCCGCCGGCCCCCGCGGACCCGCCGGAGACCGACGGCTGCCGGGGCACCTCCCGGACCAGCCAGGACGCCGTCCCGGCCAGTGAGAACCGCAGCACCCGCCCGCCGCCCTCCGCCAGCGCGCGCAACACCCCGGCGGCCAGCAGGTACCCCGTCCCGTGGTCCAGCGCCTGCGCGGGCAGTACCCCCGGTGCCCCGTCGGCGCCGGCCTCGGCCGCGGCGATCCCGTACCCCGCCTGGACGAGCGAGTCGAAGCCCCGCCGCCCCGCCCACGGACCGCGCCACCCCCAGGCGCACACCTGGGCCACCACCAGCCCCGGCCGCCGCGCCACGAGGTCCCCGGCGGACAGGCCGTACCGGTCGAGGGCCCCGGGCCGGTACCCCGCGACCAGCACGTCGGCCCCCGCCAGCAGTTCCTCGAAGACCTCGCGGTCCGCCCGGTCGGCGAGGTCGAGGCACGCCGAACGCTTCCCGAAGCCGGTGTCGGCGTGGGCGTCGTCCGCCTCGGGCAGCGCGGGCGGGTCGACGCGCAGGACGTCGGCGCCGAGCAGTCCCAGCGTGCGGGTGGCGACCGGCCCGGCGATCACCCGGGTCAGGTCGAGCACCCGGATCCCGGAGGCGGGCTGCCGGCCCGGCCCGAGCCGTCGGCCGCGTCCGCCGGTCTCCCGTACCTCCACCAGGGGCTGCGGCGCCCCGAACCCGTGGGTCACGGCCACCGCCAGCCCGCCCGCCGCGTACACGGCGTCCTGCACCTCGACGGCCTTCCGCCCGGCGAGCTCCGCCCGCAGCCGCTCCGGCGTCAGTCCGCCGGCCCCGGCGCCGGCCCCGAGCGCGCGCTCCAGCGCGGCCCGGTGGTGCGGATAGTTGGCGTGCGTGCGCAGCCACCCGTCGGCGGTGCGCCAGAACCCCGACAGCGGCGCGAACGACACCGGGGCCCGCCCGTCGACCCGCAGGTGCCGCTCGCTCGTGAACGCGGTCGACACGGCTCCCTCGTCGACCACCAGGCCGGGCAGGTCCGCCACCGCCCTTCCGGCCCGTACGGCCGCCAGTTCGGCGGCGGCCAGGGAGCAGGCCCCCACCGTCGCCCGTGCCAGTCCGCGCACCGGCAGCCGCGCCGATCCCAGCGCCCCGGTGCCCCGGTACCGCACCCGCCCGCTCAGCCCGGGCGCGCCGCCGAGCGCCGTCCAGGCCTGCCGGGTCGCCGCGTCCCCGTCGTCATCTATGATCATGCGCTCATTCTGGGCCGCGGAGGCCCGGCCGTCAGCCGTAGGCGATGGCGCAGCCGCGGCGCAGCGCATGTTCGGCGGCCCCCAGGTACAGCGCGGTGAAGTAGGCGGCGTCCAGGTCGTCCCGCCAGGCTCCGGCTTCCTCAGCCGCGTCCTGCCGCACGGCCGGGCGGGAGAACCAGTTCGTCAGCGCGAGGGGCCCGCCGTCCCGCGGCACCCGGTCCGGGAGCCCCAGCACCCCGGCCAACCGCCGGCCGGCCTCCGCCGTGCGGTGGGCGCTGCGGACCCGGGCCCCGTCGCCGTCGAGCTCGGCCGGGACCGCCAGTCGGATGACGCCGTGGAAGTCGACCGGCACCAGTACGTCCCAGTCCAGCAGGGCCTCTTGGCACCGCCATTCGGCGGGCTGCGCCCGGCACAGCGCCTCCAGGCCGTCGTACGGCCGGTTCACCTTCTCCTCGAACCGGTCGGGCGGTCCCTCCGGCCGCGCCGGCCGCTTCCGCCGGCCGAAGCGGCCCAGCAGCCCGGACGGGCCCGACCGGGCGTGCGGACCGGCCTCCCGCCCGCCGCCCGCCGTCGGTTGCGGGGCGGTCGGGGTGAAGGCGCCGAGCCCCCGCCGCGCCAACTCCCCGTCGAGCGCGGCGCCGAGCGGTCCCCGTACCTCCCCGTCCGTCCAGTCGTCGGCGTCCACGGACACCACGTAGATCCCCATGGGCCCAGGCTAGGCCGGGCCACCGACAACGGCCGGCGGTTCAGCGGCGCAGCGCGGCCCCGTAGACGGGCAGCAGGGTGTCGAGGACGGCGTCCATGGAGAAGGACTCCGCCGCCAGGGTCCGGGCCGCCCGGGAAGCGGCCGCGTTCGCCGCCGGGTCCAGCAGGGACAGGACCGCCGGAGCCACGCCCGCCGGCCCCGGCTCGACGGCGAGCCCGGCGCCCGCCGCAGCGACGTCCTTGGCCAGCCCGTTGGAGTGGGTCACCACCGTCGGGACGCCCACGGCGAGGGCCTCCAGCACCGACATGGGGAACGGCTCGTCCACCGACGGCAGCACGTACACGTGGGCCCGCCGCAGCTCCGCCCGTACCTCGGCGCTGGTCAGCGCCCCCGGCACGGTGAACCGGTCGGTCAGGCCGAGCTCCGCGATGCGGGCCAGGACCGCGGCCCGCTCGCCCTCGTCGGGGCCCGCGACCACGAACTCCGCGTCCGGGTGCGCGGCCAGGACGGCCGGGGCCGCGTCGACGAAGTCCACCGGGCGCTTGCGCGCGTGGAGGCGGGCCGAGTACAGGATGCGCGGCGGGCCGCTCGCGGCCGGACGGGCTTCCTGCGCCGGGGTGCCGTTGACGAGCCGGACCGCACCCGGCAGCGGACCGCCGACGACGGCGTCGAGCGCGTCGCGCTCGTACGGGGTGAGGTACAGCACCGCGTCGGCGCCGCGCAGCAGCCGGCGTACGGCCAGCGCGTCGAGGACCTTGGCGAGCAGCTTGCCGCTCGGGTCCACCATGCCGTGGGTCTGGAGCAC
The DNA here is from genome assembly GCF_042732005.1 of Streptomyces sp. NPDC059851. Taxonomy (NCBI): domain Bacteria; kingdom Bacillati; phylum Actinomycetota; class Actinomycetes; order Kitasatosporales; family Streptomycetaceae; genus Streptomyces; species Streptomyces sp. NPDC059851. The sequence continues at coordinate 3,852 of NZ_JBHWJJ010000153.1, forward strand.
GAGCGGCCGCCCGGCGCGCAGGGCCGCCAGGGCCACGGGCAGGGTGACCAGGTCCCGGGCCAGGTGGACGTGGACCACGTCGGCGTCCCGTACGAGACGTCCGGCCGAGGCCAGCAGGGCGGGCGAGGTGATGCCGCTGAAGCCGAGGGGGAGCAGCCGGCGGGCCGGGAACAGCCGCGCGGGAACGCCCTCCACCGAGGTGGGCCAGGGGTCGCCGAAGCCCTCGCCGAGGGCCACCAGGCCGGCCTCGTGGCCGCGCGCCCGCAGCCCTCCGGCGAGGTTGAGCGCGACCCGCACCGGCCCGCCGAAGGCGTTCGCGGGGGAGTGCAGGGTGACGGCGTGCAGGACTCTCACTTCGGCTCCTCCACCGGGCGGCGCTGCCCGTCCAGGGTCTGCAGGGTCAGCGCGGGGAGGTCCTTGTGGACCACCGATCCGGCGCCCGCCACCGCGCAGCGGCCGACGTTGACCCCGGCCAGCACGGTCGCCCGTACCGCCACCCACGCCCCGTCCTCGACGGTGATCGGCGCGTTGCGGTAGCGGAAGTCCGCGGCGCGGTGGTCGTGGGAGCCCGTGCACAGCATGGCCTCCTGCGAGATGCACACGTGCGACCCGATGGTGACCGGTTCCAGGTTGAGGACCCAGGCCCCCTCGCCGATCCACGTGTGGTCGCCGACGGTGAGTTTCCACGGCCACAGCACCCGCACCCGGTGGCGTATGAGGACGCCGTCGCCGATCCGCGCGCCGAACGCGCGCAGCAGCGCCACCCGCAGCCGGGCGGGGCAGAACCACGCCATGAACACCGTGTTCATCACGGCGAACCAGAGCGCCTGGGTCAGCAGCCCGCGCCCCTTGTCGTATCCGGCCAGCGTGAAGGCAGGAAGATCACGCAACGCTTGCCCCTCGTCGTTCCACCCCGGCCGCGCCTCCCCGGCGCGGCCCGCTCAGACTAGACTGCGCGCGGACCAGGCACATGGGGTGGGGGCAGCAGTGGCAACGGAGATACGCAACCCCCTCCTGGCGGCGTTCCGGCCGGAAGCGCGCAACCCCTTCGAGGAGGCGGACGCGAAGCGCTGGGGCCGGGTCACCAGCCCCCGCACGCTGCTCTCGCGCGCGCTGTCCGTCCCGCTCATCCTCGGTTTCACCGTCTTCCTGCCGCTGTTCGTCGCCAGCCAGTCCGGCGACGGCCAGCGCGACGCGGCCTTCTGGCTCCAACTCCTGCTCACCATGTACGCGGGCGCCCGGCTCTCGGCGATGGTGCTGACCAGCCGCCGCAAGCTGCTCCAGGGCTCCTTCTGGCTCTTCGTCTACATGGCGATGGGGGTGGCCCCGCTCGCCCAGGCGGTCCTGGGCCGGGTGCCCACCCCGGTGGTCGGTCCCCGCTCCGACCTCACCGTGGCCATCGGCCTGGTCCTGCTCGGCTGCACCGCGTTCGACGTCGGTGTGCTGCTGGCCCGTCACCGGCCCGCCGGGCGGGCGGGCGGCTCCCGCAAGGAGCGCCGTCCGGCGATGGCGCACCGGCGCCGCCTCCAGCTGCTGACCGTGCTGGCCTTCTTGTGCAGCGGCGTCTTCATCCTCAAGCTCGGCGGCCCGGCGGTGTTCTTCTCCAGCCGCCAGGAGATCATCGCGGGCATCGAGGAGGCGGGCGTCTCCAACGGCGACGGCCAGGCCGGGCAGGCGTTCCTGCGCGGCTTCGGCACGGTGCCGGCGCTGCTCGCCCTGCTGCTGTACACGCGGTGGCTGATCACTTCGAAGTACGCCCGGCGCAAGGTGTCGATCATCGTGACCTGGGGGGCGCTGTGCGCGCTGAACCTGGTCGTCAACAACCCGATCTCGAACCCGCGCTACTGGTTCCTGACCGTCATGTTCGCGCTGCTCTTCACCGTCTTCCCGGTGAGCGCCGCGATGTACCGGGTCGCGCTGTCGATGGCGGTGGTGGTGGCCCTGCTGCTGTTCCCCTTCGCGGACCGCTTCCGGTACGACGAGAAGAACTACAGGCCGGTCGAGACGACCTCGTTCCTGGAGCCGCTGGCGCTCAAGGACTACGACCAGATCGGCATGTTCGCGAACACGATCACCTTCTCCGAGTCGGGGCCCGGCCACTACTACGGCCGCCAGCTCGCGGGATCGGTGTTCTTCGCGGTGCCGCGCTCGGTCTGGCCCGGGAAGCCGCGGGACACCGGCGTGATGGTCGGCCAGTGGATGGGCACGGTCAACACCAACCTCTCCTCCCCGATCTGGGCGGAGCTGTGGATCGACTTCGGCCCCCTGGGCATGGGTGCGGGGCTGTTGGGCATGGGGTACGCGGCCGCGCGCGTGGACCGGCGCTACGCCAAGCGGGCCACCCGCCGGGCGCCCCCGGGCAGCCTGATCTCGGTGGTCGTCCCGCTGGTCGCCGGGTACTCGTTCATCCTGCTGCGCGGGCCGCTGCTCCAGGCCTCGGGCCGGGTGGCGATCGCGGCGCTGTGCCTGGCGCTCGTGGCGACGTACCGGACGGACAAGTCCACCACCCTGCGCTGACCGGCCAGGTCGTCCCTGCCGGGGCGGTGGGCCGGGGTCACCTCGACTCGACGTGCAGCAGCATGCGCTTGAGGAGGGCCGAGAGCGCGGCGCGGTCCGCGTCGTCGAGCGGCTCGACCATCTCCGCCTCGGCGAGGCCGCGCCAGCGCATGGCCTCGCTCCACCGCTTGTGCCCGGTGCCGGTCAGCTCGACGTCGACGCGGCGGCGGTCGCCCTCGGCGCGGACCCGGCGGATCAGCCCCGACCTCTCCAGGCTGTCGAGGCGGCCGGTCATCCCGGCGGGGGAGAGAAGCAGTTCGGCGGCGAGTTCGGCGGACGGGGCGCGCCAGGGCTTACCGCGGGAGGCGAGCCGGTGCATGGTCTCGAACTCGAACTCCTGCAGCCCGGTCTCGGCCAGGGCCCGCTCCTTGCCGTACTTGACGTGCTTGGCCAGCAGTTGGATCCGGGTGATGACCCCCTCGGTGGGCACGTCGAAGGGCACCTTGCCGCTCCAGCGGGCGATGTGGCGGTCTACTGAGTCCTCGGGGTCCGCTGCGTCCATGGCGGAAGTATCGCACCACCACGCGGATATTTCGTTGACGAATGATTCGCTGGCGAAATAGCCTCGCTGTCATGACCTCGTCGATCCGGCGGCTCCTCGCCGGCCGCACCGCCGCGGCCCTCGCCACCGCCCTCATCCCCACCACCCTCACCCTGGCCGTCGTGCCCACCGGTTCGGCCGGAGACCTCGGCGTCGTGCTCGCGAGCGAGCTGCTGCCGATGCTGCTCCTGCTGCCCGTCGCCGGAGTCGTCGCCGACCGCCACCCCGCCCGGCGGGTCGTGCTCGCCGCCGACCTGGTCCGCGCCGCCGCCCAGGCCGCCACCGGAATCCTGCTGCTCACCGGCCCCGTGCGGATCGGCTGGCTCGCCGTGCTCGCCGCGGTCACCGGAGCCGGCGTCGCCTTCGGCAACCCCTCCGTCCGCACCCTCGTCGCCACCGTCGTCCCGGCCCCGGACCGGCTGCGCGTCAATTCCCGGCTGGCGGTGGCCGGTGGCCTCGCCCAGATCGCCGGACCCGCCGCGGCCGGCGGCATGATGCTGGCCCTGGGGGCCGGCTGGTCCTCCCTCCTCACCGCCGCACTGTTCGCCGCCTCCGCGCTCACCCTCGGCGGACTGCGCCCCACCGCCGAGGCCCCGGGCTCCGCTGGTTCTGCCGGCGGCCCCGCGGCCCGGGCCGGTTTCGCCGCCGAACTGCGGGGCGGTTGGGCCGAGGCCCGGCGCCACCCGTGGTTCCTCGCCAATGTCCTCGCGCACGGGGTCTGGCACTTCGCCGCCGGGCTGCTGCTCGCCCTCGGGCCGCTGATCGCCGTGGAGAGCCTGGGCGGGGCCGGCTCCTGGGTCGTCATCGCCCAGGCGGGCACGGTCGGGATGCTCGTCGGGGTCTGGGCGGCCGGCCGGCTGCCGATCCGTAGCCCGCTGCACGGCGTGGCCGTCGGGGCCGCCGTGCAGGCCCTGCCGCTCGCCGCCCTCGCGCTGCGGCTGCCGTTGGCGGTGACGGCCGCCGCCCACTGCGTCGCGTTGTTCGGGCTGGGGGTGCTCAGCCCCCTGTGGGAGACCGAGTTGCAGCGCCGCATCCCGCTGGAGGCGCTGGGCCGGGTCGGCTCCCTCGACTCCCTCATCTCGTTCGCGGTCCGCCCGGTGGGCCTGGCGGCGGCCGCCCCGCTGGCGGGGGTCACGGGGACCGCGGCGCCGCTGCTGGCCGCCGCCGCACTGACTGCCGCCGCGAACCTCGGGGTGCTGCTCCTTCCGGACATCCGCCGGCAGTCGGTGGACCGGGATCCCGTCCGCACCCTGCGATGATGTGGCCTTCGTACGCACGTGCCTCACCCGCGCACGTGTGCCGCCGCCGGGATCAGGGGTACGCATGTCACGTTTCGGAGCCGCGCTGCGGGAGCTGCGCGGGGCGCAGAAGTCGGCGAAGGGGGTCTCGCTCTACTCGCGGTACGTCAACCGGCCCGCGGGGCGGTACCTGGCGGCCTCCTGCTACGTCCTCGGACTGACCCCGAACCAGGTGACGCTGGTCAGTGCCGCCTTCAGCTTCGCTGCCGTGGCCGCCGTCGCCCTGGCCGCGCCCTCCTGGGGGCTGGGGGTCGCCGTGTGGGCGGCCCTGGCCGTCGGCTTCGCCTTCGACTCCGCCGACGGGCAGCTGGCCCGACTGCGGGGCGGGGGCAGCGCGGCCGGCGAATGGCTGGACCACGTCGTGGACTGCGCCAAGCTGACGGCGCTGCACACCTGCGTGCTGATCGCCTTCTACCGCTTCCCCGAGGCGTACGGGACGGGCGGCGCGGGCTGGCTGCTGGTGCCGCTGGGCTTCCAGTTCGCCGCGATCGTCACCTTCTTCGGGGGGCTGCTGACCGAGAAGCTCAAGCCCAAGCCGGCCCCCGGCAGCCCCGCCGCCGCGCCGTCGACGCTGCGCGCGGTGGCGTTGCTGCCCGTGGACTACGGGGTGTTCTGCCTGGTCTTCCTGCTGCTCGGCGGGGCGCCGTTCCGCTGGGCCTACGCCGGGCTGGGCGCCGTCGCGGGGCTGTTCCTGCTGGCGTTCCTCGCGAAGTGGTTCCGGGAGCTCAGCGCCGTTCCGCGGTGACGGACTCCGAGGGCGGTTCGGCGAGCGCGTCCAGGGCCCGGCGCAGCTGGGTGCTGGACGTGTGCACCGTGTACGGGAAGTACACGACGTCGACGCCGACGGCCGCGAAGTCCCGCTCCAGCTTGTGCCCCTTGGGGGTGCCCCGCCAGTCGTCGCCCTTGAAGAGCACGTCGAAGCGGACCTGCTTCCAGGTCTCCACCTTGTCCGGAACCGTCTCGACGAACGCGGCGTCCACGTACTTCACGCTGCGGACGATCTCCAGCCGCTCCACCAGCGGGATCATCGGGCGGCGCCCCTTGGCCAGTTCGGCCATCTCGTCGGACACCACGCCGGCCACCAGGTAGTCGCACTGACTCCGGGCGTGCCGGAGGATGTTGAGGTGTCCGATGTGGAAGAGGTCGTACGCGCCCGGCGCATAGCCGACTCGATACGGTCTGCGCGCCCCAGCGCCAAGTTCGGACATGTCCCGCTCCGTCATGAGTTACCCCCCAGCAACCACACCCCCCGGTGTGGTGGATTAGCAGACAATAGCGTGCACGTTCCGCGGCGTGCCGGTGAACGAATAGGGTGACGTGCGCATCATCCTGGGGAGAAGGGGACCTCACGTGTCCACATCCGGTCACCGGCGCTTGCTGCTGGTTTCCACCAATTACGCTCCCGAGCACGCGGGAATCGGTCCGTACGCCACCCAGATCGCGGAGCACTGGGCGGATCTCGGCCACGAGACGCACGTCCTCGCCGGCATGCCGCACTACCCGTCGTGGTCGCTCGAACCGGAGTACAAGGGCGCACTGCGGCGCACGGAACGGCGCGCGGGAGTCACCGTGCACCGGCGCGCGCACACCGTGCCCGCCGTCCAGACCGCCGTGAAGCGGGCCCTGTTCGAAGGATCGATTCTCCTTCACGGCGCCGCGGCCCCGCCCCGGATGCCCCGACCGCACGCGGTCATGGCCCAGATGCCCAGCCTGGCCGGCGGCGTGCTCGCCGCCCGCCTCGCCGCGAAGTGGAAGGTCCCCTTCGTCCCGGTCGTACAGGACCTGATGGGCGCCGCCGCGGCGCAGAGCGGCATCAGCGGCGGTGACAAGGCCGCCGCCCTCGCCGGGCGCGCGGAGGCCTACGCCCTGAAGCGGGCCACCCTCGTCGGCGTCATCCACGAAACCTTCGTCGACCGGGTCGTCGGCATGGGCGTGGACCCGAGGAAGATCCGCCTGGTGCCCAACTGGTCCCACGTCCCCCAGCCGACCAAGCCGCGCGGCGAGACCCGCCACCACCTCGGCTGGGCGCCCGGCCAGACCGTCGTGCTGCACTCCGGCAACATGGGACTCAAGCAGGGCCTGGAGGTCCTCGTCGGTGCCGCCCGGCTGGACCCGAGCGTCCGTTTCGTCCTCATGGGCGACGGCAGCCAGCGCCCCGCCCTGGAAGCCCTGTCGGCCGACGTCCCGAACCTGGACATCATCCCCCCTGCCGCCGACGGAGAGTTCCCGGATATCCTCGCGGCGGCGGACGTACTCGCCGTGACACAGCATGCGGCCGTGCTCGACATGAGCGTGCCGTCCAAACTGACCTCCTACTTCCAGGCCGGCCGTCCCGTCGTCGCCTCCGTGGCGGCGGAAGGCGGCACCGCCCAGGAAGTGGAACGTTCGGGCGCAGGGGTGCTCGTACCGCCGGAGGACCCCGAGGCCCTGCTGAAGGCCGTACGGGTCCTGGCCGAGGACCCCGAGGGCGCGGACGCACTGGGGGCGGCCGGGCCCCGCCACGTGGCGGCCCACCTGAGCCGTGACGCGGGCCTGGCCCGCATCGACGCACTGATAGACGAAGCACTTGGGGGTCCGCAGCCGTGATCGAGACGAACCGCCCCGCAGCGGTCCCGGCCGAGGACGAACCCGACCTCCTCCGGGACCAGTTCCGCCAGCTCCTGCGCTACCGACGGCTCATCGGCGCGGGCATAGGCGTCGGACTGCTGGGCGGTGTCTACCTCGGCATCTCCACCGCCGACACGTACGTCGCGACCACGGACGTGGTCCTGCGCGCGCCCACCGACGACCCGTTCAACCCCAGCCTCGCCCCCGACAAGGCGATCAACATCGGCTCGGAGCGCCAGGTCGCGCTCTCCAGCTCCATCGCCAACGAGGCCGCCAAGAAGCTCGGCGTGTCCTCGAAGGACTTCGCCGAGCTGCGGGCCGGACTCCAGGTGACCAACCCGCCCCAGACCATGGTGCTGCGCTTCACCTACACCGCCTCCTCCCCCAAGGAGGCCGCGAAGCGCGCCAACGCGATGACCGACGCCTACCTGCTCAAGCGGCAGGAGGCGCTCGACGTCACCCGAGACAAGATGGTCAAGGGCTACCAGGAGCAGCGCGACCCCGTCGCCAAGCAGCTCGACGAACTCGTCAAGCAGATCAACGGCATGCCGGCCGGCCCGGCGCGCGACGCCGCGTACTCCTCCAAGACCGACCTGCAGAGCAAGGTCAACACCCTCAACAGCAACATAGCCAAACTCCAGGCCCTGGACATGACCCCCGGCCGGGTCACCAGCGCCGCCACCCCGCCCAGCGACGGCGACGGGCCCGGCATCCCCATGTCCCTCGCCCTCGGCGCCGCCGTGGGCCTCGCCCTTGGCCTGCTCGCCGCCTGGGTCCGGCTCGTCTTCGACCCGGCGCCGCGCTCCGAGGGCGATGTCGCGCGCGCCCTGCGCGCCCCCGTCCTGGGCTCCCTGCCGCGGGACAAGAGCGCCGGCGGGCCGCTGCTCGCGGCCGGCGAGGAGGACCCCCGCCTCGCGGAGGAGTTCCGCCAGGTCGCCTTCCGGCTCGCCTACGACGCCCGCTTCGCCGACCGGCGCCGGCTGCTCGTCGTCGCCCCGCGCGGCAGCAGCGAGATCGCCGCCGCCGTGGCCGTGAACCTGGCCGCCTCCTTCGCCGAGACCGGGAAGGACGTCCTGCTCATCGAAGCCGATCTGCGCACCCCGGTCCTGGCCAGCCAGCTGCCCACCGACGCGGGCGGCCGTCCGCGCTGGAGCCAGATGCCGGGCGCCCCCGCCCAGGGCGACTCCGACTGGCCCGACGGGCGCCAGCTCGTCGTGGACGCCGGCGAGTCCGGCGCCTTCGACCTGATCCCCGGCGACCGCGTCCGCAACGTGGCCCGCGCGCTGACCTCCCCGCGCGCCACCCGGCTGATCTCCGAGGCCGACTCGCCCAACTCCACCGTCGTGGTGCTCGCCCCGCCCGTCCTGTCGTACGCCGACGCCCTCGCCCTCGTCGACCGCGTCGACGGCGTCCTCGTCGTCTGCGACCCGCGCGCCGTGCACCGCAGCGACCTGTCCCGGATCCGCGAGCTGATCACCGGCGCCGGCGGCACCGTGCTCGGCGCCGTCGTGCACGCCCCGCTGCCCGTCGAGAAGCGCGGTCGCGGCGGCAAGTCCGAGGGCGGCTCCCCGGCTCCGGCCCCGGCGCCCGCGCCCCGGCCGCAGCCCCAGCCGCAGCCGCTCACCCGGCAGCCGGCCGGGCAGGACCAGCACATCCCCGGTGACGGCACCGACACCGTGGCGCTGCGCACGGTCCGCATGGGCAACAGGTGAGCCGGCGGGGCCTCGCCGCCGTCTCCTCGGTCCTGGACCAGGCCGCCTCCAGCGCCACCAACATCCTCGTGCTGGTGCTGGCCGCCCGGCTGTCCTCCGCCGCCGGCTTCGCCGACTTCTCGATGGTGTACGTGGCGTTCAGCGTGCTCCTCGGGCTGAACATGGCGTACGTCGGCCAGACGGTGGTCCTGGAGAAGGACGGCGACCGGCTCGGCACCGTGTGCCGCTCGGCGGTCGGGTTCACCGCGGCCGCCGCGGCCGCCGCCGGCGCGGTCCTCGCCGTCACGGGCCTGGCGCTGCCCGGCGCCGTCGGGTGGGCCTTCCTCGCCCTGGGCCTGGTCCTGCCGCTCGTCCTCGTCCAGGACGGCCTGCGGTACTGCTTCTCCGCGCTGCGCACCCCCGAGCGGGCCCTCGCCGCGGACGCACTGCGGCTGGTGTGCGTCGTGGGCGCCCTGCTCGCCCAGCCCGAAGGGGCCCCGCCCGGGCGACTGGTGCTGGTGTGGGGGCTGTCCGCGCTCCCGGCCCTGGGGCTGGGCCTGCTGCTGCTCCGCCCGTACGTGCGCGGGGCGCGGGCCGACCTGCGCCCGTACCTGCGGCGCGGCCACCTCGGGCAGCGGTTCGTGGTGGAGTTCGCCGTCGGCAACGGTTCCAGCCAGCTCGCGGTCCTCGGCCTCGGCGTCTTCGGCACGCCGCTCGCGGTGGGCGCGCTGCGCGGCGCCACCACCCTCTTCGGGCCGTTGAACGTCCTGTTCAACTCCGCGAACGCCTTCGGTCCGCCGGTGGTCGGCCGGGCCCCCGGCAAGCGGGGCGTGCTCCGGCTGACCCTGCTGATGGGCGTCGCGCTCGCGGTGCTCGGCGCCGGCTGGGCGGCCGTGCTGTACGCGCTGCCCGACACCCTGGGCCGGCAGCTGCTCGGGGACACCTGGGGGGCGGCGGCCGCACTGCTGCCGGCGACCGGTGCCCAGTACGCGGTGATGGGCCTGGGCACGTGCGCCCTGCTCACCCTGCGGGTGCTCGACCCGAAGGCCACGCTCTCCCTCCAGGTGGTGTTCTCCCTGTTGTCGGTGGCGTTCCTGCTCGGCGGCTACGCGGCCTTCGGCGTCGCCGGCGCGGCCTGGGGCCTGGCGGCGGGCTCCGCACTCAAGGCCGCGGCCGGCTGGCTGCGGGCGGCCCGCCTCAGGGTGCCCGCCGAGCAGGTGGCGGCGGCCGCCTGACCCGCGTCCCACTGCGGCCGCAGGGGCCGCAGGAGGCGCAGGGGCCGCAAGGGGGGCCCGCCCCCGTTCCGCGCCCCGTCAGTCCGCCACCCGCAGCAACAGCACCGACCGCGCCGGCACCGTGAGCGTCTGACCGCCGCGGTGCCGGGTGCCAGGCGGCGCGGCCTGGTCCTCCCGCGCGGTGTCCAGCAGCAGCTCGTACTCCTGCGCCCACGGCGGCCCCGGCAGCAGCCAGGACAGCGGCCGGTCCCCCGCGTGCAGCAGCGCGAGGAAGCTGTCGTCGCCGACCTGCCGGCCCCGTGCGTCCCGCCCCGGGATGTCCCGCCCGGACAGGTACATGCCGAGGGCGGCGGTCGGTGCGTACCAGTCCCGCTCCGTCATCTCCTGGCCCGCCGGGGTGAACCAGGCCAGGTCCCGCAGCCCGTCCGCGCCGTGGGCACGGCCCGAGAAGAACGCCCGCCGGCGCAGCACCGGGTGTCGGCGGCGCAGCGCCACCAGACGCTCCGTCAGCGTGCACAGCTCCCGCCACGCCGGATCGTCCAGCAGCGACCAGTCCACCCAGCCCGTCTCGTTGTCCTGGCAGTACGCGTTGTTGTTGCCGCCCTGGGTCCGCCCGAACTCGTCGCCCGCCACCAGCATCGGGACCCCCGTCGACAGCAGCAGCGTGGTCAACAGGTTGCGCAGCTGCCGCCGCCGGAGCCGGCGGATCCGGGCGTCGGCCGTCTCGCCCTCCGCCCCGCAGTTCCACGAGCGGTTGTCGTTGGTGCCGTCCCGGCCCGCCTCGCCGTTGGCCTCGTTGTGCTTGCGCTCGTACGACACCAGGTCCCGCAGGGTGAAGCCGTCGTGGGCGGTCACGAAGTTCACCGAGGCGTACGGCCGCCGCCCGCCCCACGCGTACAGGTCGCTCGACCCCGACAGCCGGTACCCCAGGTCCCGTACGTCGGGCAGCGCGCCCCGCCAGAAGTCCCGCACGGCATCCCGGTAGCGGTCGTTCCACTCCGTCCACAGCGGCGGGAAGGCCCCCACCTGGTAGCCGCCCGAGCCCACGTCCCACGGCTCGGCGATCAGCTTCACCCGCCGGAGGACCGGGTCCTGGGCGATCACCGCGAGGAACGGCGAGAGCATGTCCACGTCGTGCATGGACCGGGCCAGCGCCGCCGCCAGATCGAAGCGGAAACCGTCCACGCCCATCTCCGTCACCCAGTACCGCAGGGAGTCCGTGATCAGGCGCAGGACGTGGGGACGGCCCGCGTGCAGGGTGTTCCCGCAGCCGGTGTAGTCGGCGTAGCGGCGCTGGTCGGACTGGAGCCGGTAGTAGCCCCGGTTGTCGATCCCGCGCAGCGAAAGGGTCGGGCCCAGCTCGCCCGCCTCCGCCGTGTGGTTGTAGACCACGTCGAGGATGACCTCGATCCCCGCCGCGTGCAGCGCCTTCACCATCCGCTTGAACTCGCCGACCTGCTGCCCGGCCGTACCGGACGAGGAGTAGCCGGCGTGCGGGGCGAAGTAGCCGATCGAGTTGTAGCCCCAGTAGTTGCGCAGCCCCCGGCGCAGCAGGTGGTCCTCGTGCGCGAACTGGTGCACGGGCAGCAACTCGACCGCCGTCACCCCGAGCCGGGTCAGGTGCTCGATCGCCGCCGGGTGGGCCAGGCCCGCGTACGTGCCGCGCAGCTCCTGCGGGATCCCCGGGTGGCGCATGGTGAACCCGCGCACGTGCAGCTCGTAGATGACCGAGTCGGCCCACGGGGTCTTCGGCCGGACGTCGTCCGCCCAGTCGTCGTCATCGTGGACCACCACCCCCTTGGGCACGTACGGCGCCGAGTCCCGGTCGTCGCGCACCGTGTCCGCGATGTACTGCTGCGGCCAGTCCCGGACGTGCGCGTACACCTCCGGGGGCAGGGCGAAGTCGCCGTCGACGGCCCGCGCGTACGGATCCAGCAGCAGCTTCGCCGGATTGAACCGGGCACCCGTCCACGGGTCCCAGCGGCCGTGCACCCGGAACCCGTACCGCTGACCGGGCCGCACACCCGGCAGGAAGCCGTGCCAGATCTCGTGCGTCAGCTCGGTGAGCGCGCACCGGGTCTCCGCCCCGTCCGCGTCGAACAGGCAGACCTCCACGGCCTCCGCGCCCTGCGCCCACAGCGCGAAGTTGGTGCCCGCCGTCCCGGCCGGCCCGGCCCTGAACCGGGCCCCCAGCGGGTGCGAGGACCCCGGCCACACCGGGGGCCCCTCGCGCGGCACGGCCCGCCGCACCGGCTCCCGGCCCTGCGCGACAACGCCCGGGGCCTCGACTGGCCCCACGGCGGCGGCATCCACCGCCTCTTGCTCGGCTGCGCTCGACACTGCCCGCCTCCACGGCTCCTGGGTACCGGCGGGGGCAGGGCTGTGCGGCCCGGGCGTCCCGGCCCGGTCCCGCCCCCGTCTGGTCCTTCTCACTGTTCTGCCCGGACAGTTCTCCCCGGAACGTGGCCCGCGGCCACGTTTCCCCCGGGAGGTCCGGTCGTTGGAGGGGGCGTGAGACTTCTGACGAGGCGGACAGGGGCGGGCTGGGCCGCCGTGGCGGCATGGGCGTGCCTGCTGGGCGGCCTGGCCGGATGCACCGGTGAGGTCCGCCCACCGGTCGAGATCGAGCTGCCCGGCAAACCCCGGTCGCCCGAGGAGGCCATTCGGATCACTCCCGAGGACAACGCCACGGGGGTCCCGGCCGAGGGCCCGCTGACCGTCCGCGTGCCCGAGGGACGCCTGGAGCGGGTCGTGGTCACCAAGGTCGAGGACGCCCAGGAGGAACGCGTCCCCGGCAGCATCGCCCCCGACGGTCTGAGCTGGAGCCCCGACGCGGAGGCCGGGAAGCTCGCCCTCGCCGCCAAGTACACCGTCGACGCGGTCGCCCGTGACGGCCACGACCGCCGCCAGGCCCGGCACACCACCTTCACCACCTACGTCCCCGGGGAGCGGTTCATCGGCTACTTCAAGCCGGAGAACCGCTCCACCGTCGGCGTCGGAATGATCGTGTCGTTCAACTTCAGCCGGCCCATCGAGAACCGGGCGGAGGTGGAGCGGGCCATCACCGTCACCGCCGACCCGGCCGTGGAGGTCTCCGGCCACTGGTTCGGCCGCACCCGCCTCGACTTCCGGCCCAAGCAGTACTGGAAGCCGGGCACCGAGGTCTCCGTCAAGATGCGGTTGCGCGACGTCCAGGGCGCCCCCGGTGCATACGGCGTCCAGGACAAGACCGTCAGGTTCACCGTCGGCCGCTCGCAGGTCTCCACCGTGGACGCGGCCGCGCACACGATGGAGGTCCGCCGCGACGGACACCTCCTGTCCACCGTCCCCATCACCGCCGGCTCGCCCGAGAACACCACCTACAACGGGAAGATGGTGGTGATGGAGATGTTCGACGTCACCCGCATGAACGGCCAGACCGTCGGCTTCGGCGGCGAGTACGACATCCCGGACGTCCCGCACGCCATGCGGCTGACCACCTCCGGGACCTTTCTGCACGGCAACTACTGGGCCAGTCCCGATACCTTCGGCGCGACCAACGTCAGCCACGGCTGCATCGGGCTCCGCGACGACAGGGGCGGCGGCTCGGACAGCCCCGCCGGCTGGTTCTTCGACCGGACCCTGGTCGGGGACGTGGTGGAGGTCGTGAACTCCACGGACAAGACGGTGGCCCCGAACAACGGACTGGGCGGCTGGAACATGTCCTGGGCCGACTGGGTGGCCGGCTCCGCCATCGCCTGACGCCCGGGGTCCGCGGCCGGGCGGGCGGCGAGGGCCCGCGCACCGACACCGGCGTCGTCCGGTACGCGGGCGCCCTCACCGGCACCGTCAGCGGCGCCCCCGCCCGGGACACCGGCGCCGCCCGTCCGTATGTGGCTGCCGGGTCACGGTGACCGTCCCCCGCACCCGCGGGCGGTCCGGGGGCGGGATCCGAGACCTTGCAGGGGCGCTCGGCGACAAGGAGAAGGAGGAGCCGCTCCGCACGTCTTGGGACGGAACAGTGACATGACCGTTTCTCTTCGTGATATCTCCATGTGATTTCCTGTCGACAAGCGCGCGACCGTCCGCGCGCGGGGGACATGGGGAGAAGAGAAGAGTGAACCTGCAGCCGATACGCGGCCGCGCCCGCCGCACCGGCCTGCCGGCCCTCCTGCTGGGAGCGGCACTGCTGTTCACCAGCGCGTGCAGCGGCGGCGGCTCGGGCGGCGGTTCGGGGGCCGGCAACGGTGGCGGCGCCGCCGGGGGAGGCAAGGCCGGCAACGAGGCGTCGAAGGCCGTGGTCAGCGTCAAGCCGGACGACGGCTCCAAGGAGGTCGCCACCAGCGGCGTCCTGAAGATCACGAGCACCGGCGGCAAGCTCACGACCGTGACGGTCGCCGACACCAAGGGCAACGCGGTGGAGGGCAAGCTCGCCGCCGACGGTTCGAGCTGGGAGCCGGCGCGCCACCTGGCGGCGGCCACCGAGTACAAGGTGCACGCCGTCGCCAAGGACGAGGCGGGCCGGGAGTCCGCCAAGGACACCACCTTCACCACCCTCACCCCGAAGAACACCTTCGTCGGCCACTACACGCCGGAGGACGGCCAGACCGTCGGCGTGGGCATGCCGGTGTCGTTCAACTTCAGTCGCGGCATCACCAACACCGAGGCCGTCGAGAAGGCCATCACCGTCACGGCCGAGCCGTCGGTGCCGATCGAGGGCCACTGGTTCGGCAACGACCGCCTCGACTTCCGCCCGGAGAAGTACTGGGCCGCGGGCACCAAGGTCACCGTGAAGATCGCGCTCGACGGTGTCGAGGGCCGCCCCGGCGTCTACGGCAAGCAGACCCGTACGGTCACCTTCACCATCGGCCGCTCGCAGGTCTCCACGGTCGACGCGGCCGAACACACCATGCAGGTCGTCCGCGACGGCCAGGTCATCAAGAACATCCCGATCACCGCGGGCGCCCCGTCGACGACCACCTACAACGGGCAGATGGTCATCAGCGAGAAGTACAAGGTGACCCGGATGAACGGCGCGACCGTCGGCTTCGGCGGCGAGTACGACATCCCGGACGTCCCGCACGCCATGCGCCTGTCGAACTCGGGCACCTTCGTACACGGCAACTACTGGGCCTCCGCCGGCACCTTCGGCTCGACCAACGTCAGCCACGGCTGCGTCGGCCTGAAGGACAGCCGCGGCGGGAACGACGGCAACCAGCCCGCCGCCTGGTTCTTCAACGAGTCGCTCATCGGCGACGTGGTCGTCGTGAAGAACTCCAAGGACAAGCAGATCGCCCCCGACAACGGCCTGAACGGCTGGAACATGGACTGGGCGGAGTGGATCAAGTAGTCCCCGCCGCCGTGTAGTCGGACCGCCCCCGAAGTGGCCCGGTGCTGTGACCCACAGCACCGGGC
>NZ_JBHWJJ010000154.1:0-18968 GCF_042732005.1 Streptomyces sp. NPDC059851
GGGGGGGGGGGGGGTGCCGGTGTGGTGGGGGGGGGGGGGGGGGTCCGCCGCCCCGCCGGGGGGGGGGGGGGGGGGGGGGGGGGGGGGCGGGGGGCCGCGGGGCGCCGTCCCTGGGCCCCGGCCCCACGTCCGGTACCAGAACGTCGATGGCGTGGTCCAGGGCGTCGAGGAGTGAGGCCTGCTCGTCCGGGGCGTAGAGCATCCTCAGCGTGAGCCCGTCGCTGAGCGCGATGACGGCGTCGGCGGTGGCTCCGGCGCGGGGGCAGCCGGCGCCGTCGAGCCATGCCGCGAGGGCTTCCCTGACCTCGCGGTCGACCCGGTGCCGGATCGCGGCGAGGCGGGGGTGGTGCGCCGCCTGCACGGCGAAGGCGAGCTGTGCGGCGGCTTCGGCGCGGCGTTCCTCGTCCAGTGGGAGCGTGGTGAGGACCAGCTCGCGCAACGCCCGGCGCAGCGGCAGGCCGGCGTCCACGAGCGCCATCCGCTCCTCGACGCGCTCGCCGGCGAGTTCTGCGGCGAAGACCAGCATCTCCTCCTTGGAGCGGAAGTACTTCTGCACGGCACCGGCGGACCGGCCGCTGGCCGCGGCCACGGTGCGCACGCTGATCTGGTCCAGGCCGCGCTCGGCGGCGAGCCGCAGCAGCGCGGCGCCGATCTGCCGGCGCTGCTCGGGCCGGTCGACGGTCTTGGGCACGGGCGGCCACCCTCCTTCTTTGAGATACAGTCGTATTCTAACGACGAAGGGGGAAGACCATGGACGACCACCACGACAGCGCAGCCTCCGCACCTGCCGTGCGGGTTTCGGACGCCGACCGCGACCGGGCCCTCGGCATCCTGGCCGGGGCACTGGCCGAAGGCCGGCTCGACGTGCAGGAGCACGCGAGCCGGGCCCAAGCGGCCCTGCGGGCACGCACCGCCGACGACCTCGGCGTCCTCACCGCCGACCTGCCGGCCCCGAAACCGACGCGGGCCGAACGGGCCGAGCAGGACCGCAAGGACCTTGCGGAGTGGCTCGCGGAGTGGCGGTACTGGCTCGGCGGACTGGTCCTCATGTCGGCCGTCTGGGGCGTGCGCTGCCTGCAGAAGGGGGAGCTGACGTACTACTGGCCGGTCGCCCCGCTCGGGGTGTGGGCGGCCGTCCTCGTCGCCGTGGCGATCTGGCCCCGCCACGAGGGCGGCAGGGACTGACCGGATCCCCACGGCCCGGCCCGGCGGCCACATCCGTGTCGAGCCGCCCGTCGCCCGGCGGGCCGCTGGGCACTGCTCCGCGCACTCGTCCGGGTGAACGCACGCCGTCGGCCGGGGTCACCGGTCCGGTCCTCCCCGGGGGCCGGGGCGGCTTCGTCTCACGGCCATGGAACGGCCGGAGCCGGACGAGGGGCGTCCTCGGCCCGTACACGGCCGTGCCGGATGCCGCGGCCGCGTCGTTACGATCGGCGCCGCTGGGGCCGATGCACGGACGCTGCCGGTATGCACAGACCTGACCTGCTGTTATGCCGCCATGCAGGCGGTGCGGGCCCCGACTGTTCCGCACGACGACGGGGAGGGGCACGGAGATGACGCAGGAGAGCGGCGGCAAGGACCTGGAGGAGAGCGCGGGGGTGCAGCTGGCGCGGATGCTGCGCCGCTGGTGGGAGGAGGCCGGAAGCCCGTCCGGTGGCGGTCGGCCCACCCAGCAGGCGCTGGCCGTGAAGTTGGGCGTCGACCAGACGACGCTCTCGCGGTACCTGAACCCCGAACACCCGTCGACCGCCCCCCTGCGGGTGGTGGAGGCCCTGCACTCCCGGTTACGGGCCCCGGCGGCCGAGCTCGAACGGGCGCGGGCGCTGTGCCGGGCCGCGCTGCTGGGGAACGGCCGTCCACCGGCCCCCGCCGCTGGAGGGGAACACACCACGCCGGCGGGAGCCCCGGACGGATGCGACGGGCCACCCGCTCCCGAGTCCGGCTCCGGCTCGGGCTCGGGCTCGGGCTCCGGCTCCGGCTCCGGCTCCGGCTCCGGCTCCGGCTCGGGCGAGGAGGGTGCCGATGTCGGCCGCCCCGGTACCGCTGCTCCGCGGGGCTCAGGTGACCCGGGAGCTCCCGGCGGGCACCGTTCCCGTTGGTTCCGGCCGGTGTTGGTCACGGCGGCCGTGGTTCTCGCGTTCGCCCTGGGAATGGTCGTCCACGAAGGGCTCTCCGCGCGCGGCGGCGGGGCTGCGGCCGACGGTGCGGCCGGGGCCGCTCCCGCGGGCAGGACACCGTACGAGTGGCCGTTGCTGGTCATGGGCGAGGAGGACCAGTTCACCCGTGGCCGCGCCCTGCAGCACCTCCTGCACGCACACGGCTACGAGGTGCTGGCGGACGGGGTCTTCCGGCAGGACAGCCGGGACGCCGTCATGGACTTCCAGCGGCGGCACGACCTGCCGGCCGACGGCAAGGTGGGCGCGCGGACCTGGCCGGAGCTGGTGAAGGAGGTGGGACCCGGATCCGGTGCGTCCGAGGTGCGGGCCGTGCAGGAGCTCCTGAACAACGTGGGGCAGGGCGGCACAGCCGTGTCGGGGAAGTTCACCGCGGCCACCGCCGAGGACGTGAAGTTCTTCCAGCGCACCCACGCGCTGCCCGTGACGGGGCGGGTGACCGTGGACACCTGGCTGGCCCTGCTGGTGCAACAGCTCCCGCCCGTCAAGGCACCGGCGTACCAGAGGACCACCAACCCGACGCCCACCGCTCCCCTGTGAGTACGGAACCCACGCCTACCCCCGGACACAGCGCCGCCCCCGGCTCGCTGGCGGGAGCTCCCGTCCACGAGCGCCAGGCAGAGTCATAACCGCAGGTCAGGCGCCTGCATGCGGCATGCATCGATGCGCCTGGGCAGGCAGCGGGGATCCACTTCCGCCACCCGGCCGCCCCCACCATGCTGGTTCCGCGGCCCGGCAGTCCCGGACGACCCACCCCTTTCGGCGGGGGACGGGTCCAGGCCCTGGTCCCGGTCCGCTTCCCGTCAGCACACCGCCCGAAGGGGGCACCCATGTCTGCTGTCCGCAAGACCCTCGCGTCCGCCGTCTCGGCCGCCGTCCTCGCCGGGGGTTTGGCCCTCGGCGCCGCCGGCCCGGCGAGCGCGGCCACCTGCCCCTCCTCCGCGTCCCCGGTGATCGACGGGGCGTCGGCCAGTTGGACCCTGAGCTGCTCCGGCAACAACGTGAAGGTGTCCGGCTGGCTCCAGGACACCCGCGTCGACGGCAAGTGCGCCCTCGTCCGCATCAACGCCGGCAACGGCGCCTACGAGACGAAGTCCGCGTGCAGCTCGGGGGTGCGGGAGCAGTTCTCGTTCACCTTCAAGGGCACGAAGGATGCGCAGGTACGCCTCGCCATCGCCTGATCGCCACGCGAGCGGAGGGGCGGGCCGGTCGCGCCGCCCGCCCCTTCGTCTCCGACTCCGAGCAGGACACCTCGCAGCTGCTGGTCCGACGCCCCATCCGCTGCCCCGGCCGGCCGTCTGACATCCTGCGGACATGACGTACTGGGACCCGATACCGACCGTCCGCGCGCTGGTGGGCGAGCCCCATCCCCTGTGGCGGGGCGACCTGGTGGGGCACGACTGGTCCGGGCCCGCGCCCGACGGGTGGGAGAGCCGGGACTGGCGGAACGTCCCGGGCCCCTTCTACACGGCCAACACCGACAACTGCTTCACCGGGCGGCAGTGCGCGCCCCGCAACGTCGCGTACGAGGACGAGTACGGCTCCGAGTTCGTCTACCGTCAGCCCGTCCGGGCGGTCGAGGTCCACGAGCTGACCTGCGCCGCGGAATGCGACCCCTTCGCGGGGTACGGCGGCGACGGCGACGCCCACTGGACGCCGGAGCTGGTCCGCGAGTGGTGGCGCGACCGCGGCAGGGCCCGGGAATGGGCCGCGCGCGTGGGGTGGGGCGAGTGGGCGACCTCCGAGCACGAGGCGCTCCGGGACACCGCCGCCGGCGCGCGGGCGTACCTCGCCCACCTGAACCGGGGCCTCGGGGATTACCTGCGCGACTACACGTTCTGGCTGGCCGAGGGCCGCCCGGCCAGCCCCGGTGAGCATCTGCCGGAGCTCGGCGCATAGGCGCTGCCGCGGCAGTCGTCCCGTCCCGCGAGCGCGGGACACCCGGCCCGACGGTCCCCGCACGCCGCGGCTTGAGCGCCCTGACCGGTACGCCCCCGGCACCGCGCCGCTCCGGCGCGCAGTCGGCTTCGTCGGCCCCTCGACGTACCGGGGCTTCGACCACACGGCGATGGCGGCGGACATCGCGGCCCGGTGGCCCCTCCTACGACGGGTGTTCACCTTCGAAGCGCCGGGCGCCGCCCCGCCCCCGTACGGCGGGGTCGCGACGGACCCGTCGGGCTGCCACTACTTCCCGCTGGACTCCGTCGACGCCCCGCCCGAGGCTGCGCTCGCGCAACGCGCCGACCGGGTGGCGTTCCTCCTGCTCTCCGACGACACCACCACGGCGCCCAAGCTCGTTCCGCGCACCCACGACGACTACGCCTACCAGGCGCGGGCCGCCGCCGAACTGGTCCCGCTCACCGAGAACGACGTGTACCTCGCCGCCCTGCCCGCCGGGTCGAACTGCACGTTCGGCTGCCCCGGCATCGTCGGAATCCTCTCCGTCGGCGGCACCGTCGTCCTGGTCGAGAACCCGGGACCAGCCGAATGCCTCCCGCTCATCGAACGGGAACGGGTCACCATCACGTCGCTGGTTCCCGCTGTCGCCCGGCTCTGGCGCGACGCACTTCCCACGGTCCGGGCCGACATGACCAGTCTGCGTCTCGTCCAGATCCGCGGTACCGGCCCGGACGGGGCGACCGCGGGACCGACGGCCCCCGGAGGGGGCTGCCGCCTGCAGCAGGTCTTCGACACGGCCGAGGGGCCGCTCACGCTCACCCGGCCGTCCGACCCGGACGAGACCGTACTGGCCACGCAGGGTCGCCCGCTCTCGCCCGACGGCATTCCTCCCCGGCGTGAACGCCGGGGCTTTCTGCAAGATTCCCGGTAACGGGGCGGGGCGGGGCGTGGCCGCATGGCCGGTACCGCGCCGCGGGTGGCGTAGTCGGTTCCCGAGGGCCCACGGGGCCGGGGCCGCCGCATCCCCCCTCGGGTGCGGCGGCCCCGGTGCTCCTGCGGCGGCCGACGGGGCCCGCCGGCTAGCGGTCGGTCACCTTCAGCAGCTTGTTCGGTGTCCCGCTGCTGGGGTTGGTGATCTTGCCGGGGGTCGCACCGGCAGTGAGCGCCTCGGCGACCTGTGCGGGGGTGGCGTCCTTGTGGCCGGCCAGGTACAGCGCGGCCGCCCCCGTGACGTGCGGGGTCGCCATGGACGTGCCGGAGATCGTCTTCGTGCCCGTGTCGCTGTCGTTCCAGGTGGACGTGATGTCCGAGCCGGGTGCGTAGAGGTCCACGACGGAGCCGAAGTTGGAGAAGGGTGATTGGGCGTCCGCGGCAGTGCTGGAGGCGACCGTGACCGCCTCCCGGACGCGGGAGGGCGAGCCCTGCCCGGCATCGCTCGCGTCGTTGCCCGCGGCGACCGCGAAGGTGACGCCCGCCGCTATCGAACGGCGCACGGCCTCGTCGAGCGCCTCGTCGGCGCCGCCCCCGAGGCTCACGTTCGCCACCGAGGGGCCGCTGTGGTGCTGCGTCACCCAGTCGATCCCGGCCACGACCTGCTCGGTGCTACCCGAACCGTCGTCGTCGAGGACACGGACGGCGACGATCTTCGCGGCCTTCGCCACGCCGTGCGACCGGCCGGCGATGGTCCCGGCGACGTGCGTGCCGTGCCCGTTGCCGTCGTCGGCGCTCTGGTCGTTGTCCACTGCGTCGAAGCCGTGCTCGGCCCTGCCGCCGAAGTCCTCGTGGGTGATCCGGACGCCGGTGTCGATGACGTACGCCGTGACGCCCTCCCCGCCCGCGTCCGGATAGGTGAACTTCTTGTCCCCGGCCTTCTCCGTCTGATCGATGCGGTCGAGCCCCCAGGACGGCGGGTCGTTCTGGGTGGTGTTGATGGAGAACTTCTTGTTCTGGACGACCTTGGCCACCGCCGGG
The DNA here is from genome assembly GCF_042732005.1 of Streptomyces sp. NPDC059851. Classification (NCBI taxonomy): domain Bacteria; kingdom Bacillati; phylum Actinomycetota; class Actinomycetes; order Kitasatosporales; family Streptomycetaceae; genus Streptomyces; species Streptomyces sp. NPDC059851. The sequence goes on from NZ_JBHWJJ010000154.1 coordinate 6,045, forward strand.
TCGGCGGCGAGGCGCTTGGCTGCGGTCTCCGAGAGCCCGGCCGCGGAGAAGCCGTTGACCGCGGACGTGTAGGTGCGCTTGAGTTCGCCGCCGTACTTCTTGGCGAGGGCCTGCTTGTCCGCGTCCCGGTCGAGGATGACGATGTAGCTGCCGGGGAGCGCTCCGGGGGCGCCGAGCCCGTACACCGTGCCCTCGGCGGGTGACGCCGCGCCGGCGAAGGGCGATAACAGCATGCAGGCGCCTGCTGCGGTGGTGACTCCCGCGGTCACTGCCAGGATCCGGAGGCCGCGCGAACGTGTGCGGGCATGGCTGTGAGGTGACATGAAGGGGGTTCTCCTCGTGTTGACGTGTGGGGCGTCAAAGCGTTGTCGTGCAACCCCGTTGGAGCCGAAGGATCTTCGGGGGCTGGTTCGAAACCCTGACCGATTCGCAGAGGCGATTCAAGGCCGCCCGAGCCGTCAGCGGTGTTCGACAAGCTTTCTCAAGGAGATCTCCTCGTCAGCCCCTCGGAACGATCACACTCTTCGAACCATCCACACATCTACGCCACTTCACGATGCAGTAGCGAAGATCCGTGACCGCGGAGCGGGCGGCGAACGGGGCGGGTGACCGCGTCCCCCGTGCGTCAGGTGATGGCATGGGCCAGGATCACGGAGGTCGCGGCGATGGCTCCCGCGGCGAAGAGGGCCGCGGCGGTGGCCAGGATGACGATCCCGAAGAGCTCCACGCCGCGGCGGTAGTCGGCCGGCTTCCATTCGTACTGGTGCATGGGTCCAACCTCGCCCGGACGGGTGCACCGCCGCATGAGTACACGTACTCATGCGGCGCCGGGTGCCGTACCCGGGGACGGGGCGTGCACGTCGCGCCGTCGGGCGGGCCACTCGGTTTCCGCACGGCCCGATCCGGACGTCCGCGGTCGGGGCTTCGGATCAGCGACTCAGCGTTGACCCTTCAGTAACTTGGCGCTATTTTCGCTTCGTTCACCGAAAGGCCCGAATTCCCACTCCGGGCCCGCGCGACCTCGTGCCTTCCCGCGGCCTTTGTCATGGCCGAAATTCCCCCACCGGGCAACGCCATCGCACATTCGGAGAATTATGACGCCGGCAGAGCAAGTCATCGGACTGACCCCTTTCGCCGAACCCGACGCCCGCCTCGCGGCCGCGGTCGTCCGCGGCGGCGGACTCGGTGTCCTGGATCTGGGAGCCGGTGACCGGGCCGCCCGTGCAGCCCTCGGCGAGCTGCGGGAATGGCTCCCCGGACGGTACGGCGTACGGGTCGGGCCGCGGTGCCGATTACGCCCCGCGGACCTGGCCGGACTGCTCGGCGGGCCGCCCGGCGGGCCCCGTACCGTGCTCCTCGGTGCGGGTACGGACGTGCGCTGCGGTGACCTGCCGTCCGGCGTGCAGGTGCTGGCCGAGGTCACGGGACTGGCGGAGGCCCGGGCGGCCCTGGACGACGGCGTGCACGGCCTGGTGGCCCGGGGCAGCGAATGCGGCGGCCGGATCGGCGAACTGAGTACCTTCGTGCTGCTGCAGCAGCTCCTCGACGCCACCGGCCCCGACGGGCCACCGGTGTGGGCCTGCGGGGGCATGGCGCCGGGCACGGCCGCCGCAGCCGTCGCCGGCGGCGCCGCGGGAGTGGTGCTCGACACCCAGCTGGCCCTCCTCGCGGAGTCGGCGGTCCCCGCGTCCGTGGCGACCGTCCTGCGGTCGATGGACGGCACCGAGACCACCGTGCTGGGCGGCCACCGCTTCCTGCACCGCCGCCGGCCCGGCACCCCGCCCGCCGCGGAACTGCCCGATGCCCAGGACCGGATCGCCGAACTGCTGGGCGGGCGCGACCCGGACACCCAGTTGCTGCCGGTCGGGCAGGACGCCTTCCTCGCCGCCCGCTTCGCCGACCGACACCGCGACGCCGCCGGCGCGGTCCGCGCCGTCATCGACGCGGTCCGGGCCGCGATCGAGGACGACACCGCCGCCCGCAGCCTGGGCGCCGGGTCACCCATGAGCCGGGCACTCGGAACCCGGTTGCCCGTCGCCCAGGGCCCGATGACCCGGGTCAGCGACGGTGCGGACTTCGCCCGCGCGGTCTCCGACGGCGGGGCCCTGCCCTTCCTCGCCCTGGCGCTCGCGGGCCGTGAACAGGCCGGCGCCCTGCTCGCCGGGGCGGCCGCAGCGCTGGGGGGCCGCCCCTGGGGGGTGGGGATCCTCGGCTTCGCACCGGAGGAGACCCGTACCGCACAGCTCGAAGCCGTACGGGCGCACCGGCCCAGCCACGCGATCATCGCCGGGGGGCGGCCCGCGCAGGCCAGGGCACTGGAGGCCGACGGCATCCGGACCTTCCTGCACGTGCCCTCCCCCGGACTGCTGCGCCAGTACCTGGGAGAGGGCGCGCGCCGGTTCGTCTTCGAGGGCGCCGAGTGCGGGGGCCACGTCGGCCCGCGCAACAGCTTCCCGCTGTGGGAGGCCCAGATCGCGGTCCTGCTCGACCACGTGGCGGAGGATCCCGGCGCCGCGCCGGGCATCGAGGTGTTCTTCGCGGGCGGTGTGCACGACGCCCGCTCCGCCGCCATGGTGGCGGCCCTGGCCGCGCCGCTCACCGCACGTGGATGTGCGGTCGGCGTGCTGATGGGCACCGCCTACCTGTTCACCCGGGAGGCCGTCGCCCACGGCGCCGTACGGCCCCTGTTCCAGCGCCAGGTGCTGGCCGCCGAAGCCACCGCGCTGCTGCGGACGGCTCCCGGGCACGCCACGCGGTGCGTCCCGAGCCCGTTCAGCGACGGCTTCCGGGACCTGGCGGCGGGCCTGCGCGCGGAGGGCGTCGCCGACCGCGAGGCGTGGGAGCGGCTGGAGCGGCTGAACGTCGGCCGACTGCGGCTGGCGAGCAAGGGAATCGAACGCACCGGCGCCGGCGCCCTGGCCGCCGTGGACGAGGACCGGCAGTACGCCGAGGGGCTGTTCATGGCGGGCCAGGTGGCCGTGCTGCGCGGTGCCACCACCAGCATCGACGCACTGCACGCGGCCGTCACCGACGGGGCCGCCGCCTTCCTTGAGCGGCGGCGCGACGCCCTGCGGGCCGGACGGGAACCGGCACGGGGCGAGGCCGGCACCCCGGCATCCGCTCCGCTGGACGTGGCCATCGTCGGCATGGCCTGCATGTTCCCCCAGGCTCCGGACCTGGCGGCCTTCTGGGCGCAGGTGCTGGACGGCCGCGACGCGATCACCGAGGTGCCCCCGGAACGCTGGGATCCCGACGTGCACTGCTCCCCCGGCCCGGACGGCGCCGGCCCGGCCAGCGCGTCCAGATGGGGCGGTTTCCTGCCCCGCATCCCCTTCGATCCACTGCGCTACGGCATCCCGCCGGCGTCGCTCGGAAGCATCGAGCCGGTGCAGCTGCTCGCGCTCGAAGCATCGCGGCGGGCCCTGGAGGACGCCGGCTACGGTGGGGACGGTCGCGGTCGCGCTTTCGACCGCTCGCGGACCGGGGTGGTGTTCGGCACCGAGGCAGGCAGCGACCTGTCCAACGCCACCACGCTGCGGGCCGTACTGCCCTCCTACTACGGGCACGTCCCCGCGGGTCTGGACGAGCAGCTGCCCCGGCTCACCGAGGACACCTTCCCCGGTCTGCTCGCCAACGTCGTCGCCGGCCGGGTGGCCAACCGCCTGGACCTGCGCGGCCCCAACTACACGGTGGACGCCGCCTGCGCCTCCTCGCTGGCGGCCGTGGACGTGGCCTGCAAGGAGCTCGTCCTCGGCACCAGCGACGTGATGCTGTGCGGGGGCGCGGACCTGCACAACGGCATCAACGACTACGCCCTCTTCACCTCCGTGCACGCGCTGTCCCCGACCGGCCGGTCCCGCGCCTTCGACGACGCGGCCGACGGCATCGTCCTCGGGGAGGGCGTGGCCTGCATCGTCCTCAAACGCCTCGCGGACGCCGAGCGGGACGGGGACCGCGTGTACGGGGTGATCAAGGCCGTCGGCGCTTCGAGCGACGGGCGCTCACTCGGGCTCACCGCTCCCAGGCCCGAGGGCCAGCGCGCCGCCCTGGAACGTGCGTACCGCGGCGCCGGCGTCTCCCCCGCCGAGGTCGGTCTGGTGGAAGCGCACGGCACCGGGACCGTGGTCGGTGACCGCACCGAACTGGGTGTGCTGACGGCGGTCTTCGACGAGGCGGGCTCCCGCGCCGGGAGTTGCGTGCTGGGCTCGGTGAAGTCGCAGATCGGCCACACGAAATGCGCGGCTGGACTGGCCGGGCTCATCAAGGCCGCGCTGGCCCTGCACACCGGGGTGCGGCCGCCCACCCTGCACGTGGAGAGGCCGAACCCCGCCTGGCGGGCCGGCGCCGGGCCCTTCGTCTTCCACCGGGAGGCGCTGCCGTGGCCGGCCGCCCCGGAGCGGCGGTACGCGGGGGTGAGCGCGTTCGGCTTCGGCGGCACCAACTTCCACGCGGTGCTGGCCGCCCACAGCGGGGACGGGCCGCCACCCGCGCACGCCCGGGACGAGTGGCCGGCCGAACTGTTCCTGTTCCGGGGAACCGACCCCGCGGCCGCCCGGCACGCCGCAGCCGGGCTGCTGGACCTGGCCGCCGCGGCCGTGCGCGGTGACGCCCCCTGGCGGCTGCGCGACCTTGCCGCAACCGCGTCCCACCGTGCGGCGCGGGCCCGCGGGACCGTCCGGATCGCGTTCGTCGCCGAGGACACCGAGGACCTGTGCCGCCTCCTGGGGGCGGCAGTGGGGGCGGACGACGGGGCGGATGCGGCTCCGGGTGCGCCTGCGGGGGCGGAAGCCCGGGCGGATGCGGATGCGCGGGTGAAGGCGGGTGGGGGTGCCGTCGCAGGTGTCGCAGGCCGGGTGTACCGGGCGGTCGAGGAAGGAGGGGACGTCGGGCGTACGGCCTTCCTGTTCCCGGGACAGGGCAGCCAGCGGCCCGGAATGTCCGCCCACCTCTTCACCGCCTTCCCCGACCTCGGCAGGCTGCTCGGCCCCGACGCGGACGGGAACGGAGACGGGATCGGTAGCGGGCGCGGGAACGGTAGCGGGCGCGGGGACGGGGACGAGGACGAGGACGGGAAACGCCGGGTCGTCGCGGCGTTGTACCCGCCCGCCGCCTTCGACGACGCCGCCCGGGAGGAGCTGCGGCGGGCGCTCACCGACACGCGGGCCGCGCAGCCGGCCCTGGGCATGGTGGAGCTGGCGGCGTACGAACTGCTGACCCGTTGCGGGATCCGGCCCGACATGGCGGCCGGCCACAGTTACGGCGAGCTGGTCGCCCTCTGCGCCGCGGGTGTCATCGACGCCGATGTGCTGCCACGGCTGAGTTCCGCCCGCGCCGCGGCCATCCTGGACGCGGCCGGTGACGACCCCGGCGCCATGGCCGCAGTGGCCGCCGCGCCGGAGGACATCGGCCGGGTACTGGGCGGCCCACCGCTGCCGGACGGGCTGGTCGTCGCCAACCACAACGCGCCGCGGCAGAGCGTCCTGTCGGGGCCGACGCGCGCGGTCGAGGCAGCGGTGCGCCGGCTGCGGGACGCCGGGACCGCAGCGAAACGGCTGTCGGTGGCATGCGCGTTCCACAGCCCGGTCGTGGCCGCCGCCGGGCCGGCCTTCGGCCGGGTCTTGGAAGGACTGCCGCTACGCGAACCCGAGTTCGAGGTGTGGGCCAACCGCACCGCCCTCCCCTACGAGCCCGGCGCCCGGGCGGTGCGCGGGGAACTGGCCGCACAGATCGGGGCGCCGGTGCGGTTCGCGGCGCAGATCGAGGCGATGTACGGCGCGGGAGCCCGGACCTTCGTCGAGGTCGGGCCCGGCCGGGTGCTGACCCGGCTCGTCACGGACGTCCTGGGTGACCGGCCGCACCGGGTCGTCGCCGTGGAACCGCGAGCCACCGGCGGCCTGGCGGGCTTCCTCGACGCGCTCGCCCGGCTGGCGGCGGCCGGACTGCCGGTCGTCAGCGACTGGATGTTCCGGGGCCGGGACGCCGTCGACGTCGACCGGGCCGTCGCCCCGCGCACGCCCGGCTGGACCGTGGACGGGCACCTCGTCCGTACCGCGTCCGGCGAGCCGCTCGCCGGCGCCCTCGCGCCGGCCCGACGAGTCGTGGAGGCACCCGTGACGACGGATCCCGGTGAGGAGGCGGCGGCGTCGTCCGGCAGGCCGGACGTGCTGGTCGCCGAGTTCCTGCGCGGCAGCCGGGAGGTCATCGCCGCGCAGCGCGACGTACTGCTGGCGTACTTCGGCGTGCCGGACGGGACGGTCCCCGGCGCTACCGTTCAGGCGGCGGATCCGCTGCCGGAGTACGGGCCCGGGCTGACGGTCGGCGCGGGTGCACCGGGCCCCGCGGAGTCGGCCGCCTACGGGGCGCCTCCGGCGGGCGTGCATCCGGACCGTGAGCAGCCGTACGGCGCGGCGTCCGTCCCGGGAGGCGGTGCGCCGGATGCCTCCGGGCCCGCGCCCCAATCTGCGGAGTTCACCGAGGAAACGGTTCTGCGGGCGGTCCTGGAGCTGATCAGCGAACGGACCGGCTACCCCCTGGACATGGTCGAGCCGGGGCTCGACCTGGAAGCCGACCTGAGCGTGGACTCGATCAAGCGCGCCGAGATCGCGGGTGAACTCGCGCGTCGTCTCGGCGGCTCGGGCGGCGGCCCCGTACCGCCGGCGCTGGACGACGCTGAGCTGGAGGAACTGACGCGGGCTCGGACCGCGTCCGCGATCGCCCGGTGGCTCGTGGCCCATGCGACGACCTCCGGCACGGCCGGCACCGACACGGCCGGCACGGGCGACGATGCCGGTGCCGCGGCCGAGGCCGCCGACCAGGGGCCGTCCGACCGCTGGCCCTCCGACCGCGGGCCGTCCGACCGGGTGGCGAAAACCGGCGGTCCGGCCGAACCGGTCGTGGCCGCGCCCCGGCGGTACCGGATGGGGCGCGCCCGGCTGGCGAGCACGCCGGGTACGGCCGCGGACCTCGCCGGCACACGGTGGGTGCTGCTCGGTGACGGCGCCGGCGCCTGGCGCGGGACCGCCGCGGAACTGTGTGCGCTGCTGGCCGCGCGCGGTGCGCGGGCGGAGCAGGTGGAGCACGTGGAGCAGGCGGAGCAGGCGGACGCCGACCTCGCAGCGTCGACGGACGGGCCCGTGGACGGTGTCGTCGTACTGGGTGCACTGGGCGGGAACAGCGGTCCACCGTTCCTGCCGGCAGGCTTCTCCGTCGTACGGGCTGCCCTACGCGGTACCCCCCGGCGCCTGCTGGTCGTCCGGGAGGCGGGGTACGGGGCGCGGGCGGCCGGGACCGACGGACTGCTGCGGTCCGCCGCCCGCGAGTACCCCGACGTCACGGTGCGCTGCGTCGCGCTCGACCCCGGTGGGGTTCCCGGGCCGGCGGCGGCTGCGGCCGCGTTGTTGGAGGAGTTGCCGGCGGGCGGCAGCGAACCCGTGGTCGTGCGCACGCCCGCCGGACGCTTCGCGCCGGTGCTCGCCGAGGCGCCGCTGGGCCCGCTCGCCCGTACCGGCGCGGGGCCGGCCGGTGACGGCGTGGCGGAGGCGGAGGCCCTGGGGCTGGACCGGGACGGCGTCGTGGTCGTCGTCGGAGGGGCCCGCGGGATCACCGCACGGTGCGTGGCCGTGCTGGCGGCCGCCGCCCGCTGCCGGATCGAACTCCTCGGCCGCACCCCCGTGCCCGCGGGGCCCGAGGACCCGGTGACCGCCGCCGCAACCGACCGCACCGCCCTGCGGGGCGTGCTCGCCCGTACCGGCCGTTGGGCCTCGCCCACCGCCGTCGACGGTGCCGCCGACCTGATCCTGGCCCAGCGCGAGGTCACCGCGACACTGGACGCCGTAAGGGCCGCCGGGGGCCGGGGCCGGTACCGCAGCGTCGACTGCCGGGACGCGGCCGCCGTCCTCCAGGCCCTCAAGGAGATCCACTCCGAGCACGGCCGCATCGACGGGGTGATCCACGCCGCCGGAGTCATCGAGGACCAACTGATCAAGGACAAGTCGGAGGCGTCCTTCCGCCGCGTCCACGGCACCAAGACGGAGGGCGCGGCCGCGCTGCTCGCCGCGGTCGAGGAGCTTCCGCAGGCCGAACGGCTGTCGTTCGCCGTCCTGTTCGGCAGCATCGCGGCCGTCCTCGGCAACCGCGGCCAAGCCGACTACGCCGCGGCCAACGACGCGCTGGAGGCGTACGGCGCCGCCTGGGCGGCCCGCACCGGGCGGCGCGCGCTGACCGTGCACTGGGGGCCGTGGGCCCCCTCCGAGGGCCACAGCGGCATGGTCGGCCCGGAACTGGCCCGGCACTACGCCCGGCGCGGGATCCGGCTGATCGATCCCGAGGAGGGGGCGCTGGCCCTGCTGCGGGAGCTCGCGTGGGGAGACCCGGCGGAGCGCGCCGTCGTCCTGAGCGCCTCGGAGTGGTGACGTGACCCGCCCTCCGCACGGGTCCGGCGCCCCCTCCACCCCCGGCGTTCCCCCTGCCCCCGCCGTCCCCCCGGTCCCCCAGTCCCCTACGTACCCGTCGCCATCACCGGCATGGCCGTGCTGCTGCCGGGCGCGCCCGACCTGGCGTCGTACTGGCGCAACCTGTGCGCGGGCGCGGACCTCATCGGCGAGGTGCCGCCCGAACGTTGGGACGCCGCCTACTACCACCCCGGCAGCGCACCGGAGCAGGCGGCGGCCGACCGCGTGTACTGCCGGCGCGGCGGGTTCGTGGACGCCGTCGCGGAGGTGGACGTCACCCGCTGCGGCGTCATGCCGTCCTCCGTGGCCGGCACCGAACCGGACCAGCTGATCGCGCTGCACGTGGCGGCGAACGCGCTGGCCGACGCCGGCGGCCCCGACCGGCTGCCCGACCGCGACCGCATCGGGATCGTCCTGGGGCGCGGCGGTTACCTCACCCCCGGCCTGGTCCGCCTCGACCAGCGCGTCCGCACCGCCCGCCAGCTGGTGCACACCCTCGGCGAACTGGTGCCGGGTCTGGATGCGGAGCAACTGGAGCGGGTGCGGGCGGCGTTCACCGAGCGCCTGGGTCCCGACCGACCGGAGGACGCCATCGGGCTCGTGCCCAACCTGGCCGCCTCGCGGGTCGCCAACCGGCTGGACCTGCGGGGGCCCGCCTACACGATCGACGCCGCGTGCGCGTCGTCGCTGCTGGCCGTGGACCAGGCGGTCGCCGCGCTGGCCGCCGGTCGGTGCGACCTGATGCTGGCCGGAGGCGTGCACCATTGCCACGACATCACCCTGTGGAGCGTCTTCTCGCAGCTGCGCGCCCTCTCGCCCAGCGAGCGGATCCGCCCCTTCCACCGTGGCGCCGACGGGCTCCTCATCGGTGAGGGCACCGGTGTGGTCGTGCTCAAGCGCCTCGCCGACGCGGAACGTGACGGCGACCGGGTCTACGCCGTGATCCGCGGTACGGGGGTCAGCAGCGACGGCCGTGGCTCGGGCCTGGTGAACCCCGACCCGGCCGGGCAGGCACGAGCGGTGCGGGCGGCCTGGCGAGCCGCGGGCCTGGACCCCGCCGCGCCGGGCTCGTTGGGGCTGCTGGAGGCGCACGGCACGGCCACCCCGGCCGGCGACGCCGCTGAACTGGCCACCGTGCGCGAGGTGTTCGGCCCGCCGGAGTCGGGACGCGCGGCGCACCGGCCCGTCATCGGGTCCGTGAAGTCCATGATCGGGCACGCCATGCCCGCCGCGGGGGTCGCCGGGCTCGTCAAGGCGGCACTCGCCGTCCACCACGGGGTGCTGCTGCCGACCCTGCACTGTGAGGACCCGCATCCCGCCCTGGCCGGGACCCGCTTCCGGCCGCTCGCGCAGGCGGAGCCCTGGGAGGCAGGGCCGGACGGCGGGCCGCGCCGGGCGGCGGTGAACGCGTTCGGGTTCGGCGGGATCAACGCGCACGTCGTCCTCGAACAGGCCCCGCACGGCGCGGACACCGTACCGGCAGCCCCACCCACCCCGCCCGCGCCGCGGGAGCGAGCGGTGGTCGAGGAGCCGGAGCGGGTACTGCTCCTGGCTGCCACGACGTCCGACGCCCTTGCGGAACTCCTCGACGGGCGCGGGGCGCCGGGATCGCCGGGCGGGGTCCCCACCGGGGCTGAGGCGGGGGCGGGGGCCGGGCCGGTACGGCTGGGGATCGTCGACCCCACCCCGAAGCGGCTGGCGCTGGCCCGGCGGGCCGTTGCCAAGGGCGAACCGTGGCACGGGCGCGGCGACGTGTGGTTCCGGCCGCGCCCGCTGCTCGGCGCCGGCGCGCCCGAGGCCGGCAGGACGGTCTTCCTCTTCCCCGGCCTGGAAGCCGACTTCGCCCCCCGGGTCGACGATGTCGCCGACCGGTTCGGCCTGCCCCGACCGCCGGCCGCCCCCGGCCCGGCCCCGGGCGGCGGACCGGACGGACCGGACGAACGCGACGGCCCGGACGGAGCGGACGGACCAGGCGGCCGGGGTGGAGCCGCACCGCTGGGACTGCACGGGCTCGGCGTCGTCGCCGTCGGCCGCCTGCTGGACACCGCACTGCGCCGCATCGGCATCGTCCCGGACGCGGTCGCCGGGCACAGCGTCGGCGAGTGGACGGCGATGGTCGCGGGCGGGCTGTACGAGGAGGAGGCGGTGGACGCGTTCATCGCCGCCTGGGACCCGCAGACGGTCAGGGCCGCCGACCTGGCGTACGCGGCGGTCGGCGCGCACGTCGACCGGGTGGCCGGACGGCTGGCCGCCGGAGAACACCCGGGGGTGGTCGTCTCGCACGACAACGCCCCCAACCAGTGCATGGTCTGCGGACCGCCCGCAGCGGTCGAGCGGTTCGCCACCGCGCTGCGCGCCGAGGGCGTACTGGTGCGCACGCTGCCGTTCCGCTCCGGCTTCCACACTCCGATGCTCGCCCCCTGCACCGGTCCGTTCCGGGAAGCTGCCGAACGGCTGCCGCTGCGCGTGCCGCACACCCCGGTCTGGTCCGGCACCACGGGGGCGCCGTTCCCGGCCGACGAGGCGGCGATCCGGGAGCTGTTCGTCCGCCACCTGCTCGAACCGGTCCGCTTCCGCCTGCTGACCGAGTCACTGTACGGAGCCGGCTTCCGCGTCTTCGTCCAGGCGGGACCCGGGCAGCTCGGCTCCCTGGTGGGGGACACGCTGGCCGGTCGGGACCACCTGGTGGCGGTCGCCGACCACCCTCGACGCGGAGGGCTGGCCCAGCTCCGTCGGGTGGCCACCGCCCTGTGGACGGCGGGCGCCGACACCGGCCCGCAGGCGGTGGACGCGCCTGGAGCGTCCGGGTACGCCGGTCCGTCCGGCTCCGTCCGTCCCCGACCGGGGCGTCCGGTCCGGCTGGACCTCGGCGGCGCGCTGGTGAGCCTGCCGCCCTCGGCCCGTCCCGCCCTCACCCCGTGCCCCTCCCCCACCCCTTCCGCCTTCCCTCCCTCCTCCCCCTCCTCCGCCGCTGCTGTGCAGGTGCCACCGGACGCCACGCCTGGTGCCGCCCGCCCGGCGGCGGGCGTCCCGTCCGCCGGGGCCGGTCCGGTGGCGGCGGAGTTGTCGGCTCTGCTGCAGGAGACCGCACAGGCCGCACGGGCCGCCGCCGCGCTGCTCACCGCACCCCGTCCGGCCGCGCCCGTACGCCGCCCGGCACCGGCGCCCGCCGCACGACCGGGCCGGGGGCCGGTGCCCGCCGCTCGCGGACGGCTGCCGTCCACACCCCCCACGCCCCCCGTGCCGCCCGGACCGTCACCCGTCCCGGCCGCGCCCCGGTCCGGCACGACCGGTTCCGCCCGGCGCGAGACGGTGCGGATCTCGGTGGAGGACATGCCGTACCTGCTGGACCACTGCTTCTTTCCACAGCGTGCGGACTGGCCCGAGGTCGCGGACCGCTGGCCGGTGGTACCGGCGACGACGATCGTGGCGCACATGACGGCGGCGGCGGAGCGGGCCGTACCGGGACGGGTGGCCGTGGCGGTGCACGACGCCCGCTTCGACCGGTGGCTGACGGCGGCCGAGCCGGTGGACGTCGAGGTCACCGTCACCCCGTGCGGGCCGGGTCGGATGGCCGTGTCGTTCGGGCCGCACGCTCGCGCCGTCGTGGAACTGGCCGCCCGCCACCCCACAGCGGCGCCGCTGCCGCCCGGGCCGCCCGACCCCGCTTCCGAGCGGGTGCCCGAGCACACCGCCGAGCAGGTCTACCGCGAGCGCTGGATGTTCCACGGTCCGGCCTACCAGGGCATGAGCGGGCTCACCGGCATCGGCGACCGGCACGTGCGGGCCACCCTCACCACACCGCGCGCGCCGGGGGCGCTGCTGGACAACGTCGGGCAGGTCCTCGGCTACTGGATCATGGCGACCCGCACCGACCGGACCGTGGTCTTCCCCGTGCGGATGGGCCACGTGCGCTTCTTCGGCCGGGCACCGCGGCCCGGCACACGGGTGGAGTGCCTGGTGCGCATCGTCTCCCTCACGGAGGAGGTCCTGGAGGCCGATGCGGTACTCACCGTGGCGGGTCGGGTGTGGGCGGAGCTGACCGGCTGGCAGGACCGCCGCTTCGACAACGATCCGCACACCCGGCCGGTGGAACGCTTCCCCGACCGCAACACGCTCTCGGCGGCCATGCCCGGCGGCTGGTCGCTGGTGTTCGAGCGCTGGCCCGATCTCGCCTCCCGCGAGTTGATCATGCGCAATGCGTTGGGCGGCCCCGAGCGTGCCGCCTACGCCGCCAGGCCGCCGCGCGGCCGTCGGCAGTGGCTGCTGGGCCGGATCGCCGCCAAGGACGCCGTGCGCGCCCTGCTGTGGGACGCCGGCGAGGGCCCCGTCTTCCCCGCCGAACTCCTCGTGGACAACGAATCGTCGGGACGGCCCCGGGTCACCGGGCGGCACGGCCGTACGCTGCCGCCGCTGGAGGTGTCGTTGGCGCACCGCGCCGAGGCGGGCGTCGCGCTCGCCCGCGCCGGACGCC